>JAUIGT010000529.1 GCA_030432615.1 Verrucomicrobiia bacterium | reverse complement strand
AGCCACAAGCAGTTCAGCGACGACGACGTTGGCAAGCCGGGCCCCGGGATCGCTCGTGTCGCCGTTGACTTCGGTGCCCTCGACCGCGGCGAGGACGGCCGTCTCGAAACGATCTCGCAGGCTTCCCAGTTTCTCCGGCAGGCCCGCATCGATGGACTGACGCGCCAGCTCGGCCGCCTTGCCGAGGGCGACGATGCCGGCGACATTCTCGGTGCCGGAACGTCGATCATCCTCCTGGCCGCCTCCGAAGAGCAGGGGAGCGAAGCGGATGTTCCGGTTCACGTAGAGCGCGCCGACGCCTTTGGGCGCGTGCAGCTTGTGGCCGGAAATCGACAGCATCGAGATCGCGGAGTCACGCACGCTGACCGAATGCTTGCCCACGGCCTGGACGGCGTCGGTATGGAAGAACGTGCCCGCCTCGGCGGCCAGTTCGGCGGCTTCGCGGATGGGAAAAAGCATCCCGGTTTCGTTGTTGGCCCAGAGGAGGCTGGCGATGGCGGCCTCGCCGGGGGCGAGGGACTCGCGGTAGGTGGCGAGATCGAGCCGGCCGGCGGAGTCGACAGGGTTGCGTCGGACATCATACCCGGTCGACTCGAAGAACCGACAGGGCTCCTCGATGGCGCTGTGCTCGGTGGTGCTGGTGACGATGACCTTCCGGTCCGGGTAGCAGCGCAGGGCGGACAGCAGCGCGGTGTTGTTCGACTCGGTGCCGCAGCTGGTGAAGACGATTTCCTCGGGCTCGGCCTCAATGAGCGCGGCGACTTGGGCGCGGGCCTCGTCGATGGCGCGGCGGGCGCGTTTCCCGAAGCGATACCCCGCCGACGGATTGCCGTAGCCGTCCTCGTCCAGCCAGGGAAGCATGGCCTCGCGAACTTCCGGGTGGACTCGGGTCGTGGCGTTGTTGTCGAGGTAGATCACGGGGGGAAGTTTTCAGTTTTCAGTTTTCGGGTCCTTCCCGCTGCTCACTGATTACCGATTACTGTTCACTCACTTCAAACGGTGGGCCACCGCGGATTGCGGCGAGGGCTTCGCCGGCGAGGTAGAGGGAACCGGTGACGAGAACGAGTCCTGCGGCTCCCGCTTTTTCCAAGGCTTCGGCGGCGTTGGCGGCGCGATCGGTCGGGATCTGGCGGCCGATGTCCAGGGTCTTCCAGGTGTTCTCGAGATCATCGACGGTGAGGCCTCGTTGGGAGGCGACCTTGACGAAGATCCATCGCTCGGCGAGCGGCGCCAGCAGTCGCAGGACGTCCCCGGTATCCTTGGTGCTGACGCCTCCGAAGATGAGGGTCGCTTTTTCCGACTCGCCGAAGGCGGCCCGCCAGGTCTCGACGAGAGCACGGGTGGCGTGGGCGTTGTGGGCGCCGTCGATGACGACGTTTCCAAGTCGCTGGAATCGCGCGGGCCATTCCACGGAGGCGAGGCCCCGGGCGACGGTCTCGTCGGCAAGATCGGGAAAAAGCGCGCGGGTGGCGGCGACGGCCAGCGCGGCGTTGAGTCGCTGGTGGGAGCCGTCGAGGGCGAGGGAATAATCTCGCGCGTCCTCGGGATCGATCCAGCGCAGGGGCGATGCCTGGCGGGCGGCCACGGCTTCGAGGACGGCGGCGGCCTCGGGTGGTTGCGGCGCCGAGAGCACGGGGTTTCCCGGCTGGATGATACCGGCCTTTTCCCCGGCGATGGCGGCGAGGGTCTCCCCGAGCCACTGGGTGTGGTCGAGCCCGATGGGGGTGATGACGGCGATGTCGGAATCGAGGGCGTTGGTCGCGTCGAGTCGCCCTCCCATCCCGGTCTCCAGGACGAGGACCTCGCAGTCGCGCTCGCAGAAATGGCGGACCGCCAGGGCCAGGGTGATCTCGAAGAAGGTCGGGTGCGGGTCCCAGTCGGCGACGCGATCACGAATCGTGGTGAGCGTCCCGGCGACTGCCGCTTCGGGCATCATCTCGCCGTCCACCCGGATCCGTTCCCGGAAGGTGACGAGATGGGGCGAGGTGAAGAGACCGGTGCGTTTTCCCGCCGCCCCGAGGATGGCGTCGGCGAAGGCACAGACCGAACCCTTGCCGTTGGTACCGGCAACGTGGATGATCCGACGACCGGCGAGTGCGTCGAAGAGGTCGAGTTCACCGAGAAGCCGGCGGACGTTTTCCAGCCCCAGCTTGATGCCGAACAACTGGGTGCCGTAGAGCCACTCGATGGCGGCCTCGTATTTCATGGAAACACGGTGAGCGGGCGGGCGGGCGGGTTGTCGAAACCACCGCCGCCGATCGATCGCTCAGGCGGCCGACTTCCGGTAGCGCGGGAGCATGAACTTCAGCAGGCGACCGAGCCGGTCACGGAGATCGGCGCGGGGCACGATGAGATCGACCAGTCCGTGTTCCATCATGAACTCGGCGGTCTGGAATCCCTTCGGCAGGTCCTGGTGGGTCGTTTCCTTGACCACGCGCGGACCGGCGAAACCGATCATGCACTTCGGCTCGGCGATGATGACGTCGCCGAGGGTCGCGAAGCTGGCGGTGACGCCGCCGGTGGTCGGGTGGGTGAGAATCGGGATGTAGGGCAGGCCGGCCGCCGCGTGACGGGCGAGGGCGCCGCTGGTCTTGGCCATCTGCATGAGGCTGAGGATGCCCTCGTGCATGCGGGCGCCGCCCGAGGCGCAGACCACCACCACGCCGCGCTTTTCTTCCGTGGCCAACTCGATGGCGCGGGTGATCTTTTCCCCGACCACGGAGCCCATGCTGGCGCCGAGGAAACGGAAATCCATCACCGAGAGGGTGACCTCGTTGCCGACGATGGTGGCGCGTCCGCAGACGACGGCATCCTTGAGTCCGGTCTTTTCCTGGTAGCCCTTGATCTTCTTGGGATAATCGTTGAAACCGAGCGCGTCGACGGATTCGATCTTGGAATCGATTTCCTCGAAGGAACCGGGATCGACGATCATCTCGATCCGCTCCTCGGAGGTCATGGTGAAATGGTGGTCGCAGTTCTGGCAGACCCGGAAGCGCTGCTTCATATCGACCTCGTGGATCATGGCCGAACACTCCGGGCACTTGTGCCAGAGACCTTCGGGCATGTCCTTCTTCTTCTGGCCGAGAGAGCTGATGGAGCGTCGTTTGAAAATGGGCATATCGAAAAGGGGCTGGAGATGGTGCCGGGTTTTCAGCGATCGGGCGGGAGAATCACGGAGAGGGATTCGGCGCGCCCCGGGGCGGAAATGTCGGCGGGTGGACTGTCGGTGCTGTCGGTTTGATGCGTGGGGCTCGGAGCGTTTCGGGGATGCCCGCGAGTGGGCAAACGCCTTCCGGCCTCTCAATCTATCCACGAACCGCGGTAATGACAACGATCTTTGCGACGCCGCCCTCGTGCCGCAGGATGCGGGCGCATTCGTTGGCGGTGGCGCCGGTGGTGAGGACGTCGTCGACGAGCAGGACGGCGCTGTCCTCGAGCCGGGAGCGGATTCCCGGATTCCGGGAAAGAGCGAATGCGCCGCGCAGGTTGGTGAGTCGTCCGGCGCGGTCGAGGCTGGCCTGGCGGCGGGTGTAGCGGGTGCGGCGGAGGGCATCGACGACCCGGAAACGGCGCCGCCCGCTTTTTCCCGTGGCACGAAGGAAGACGCGGGAAAGTTCCGCGGCCTGGTTGTATTGACGCTCGCGCAGGCGACGGGGATGGAGAGGCACCGGAACCACGAGCCAGTCTTCGTCGCCGCCGGCGAGCCTCTCCTCCTCCATCACGTCAGCGAGCAGCCGCCCCAGCGGGGCGCAGAGATGGTGCTCGCGCTCGTACTTGAACCGATGGACCAGATCGCGGACGAGACCCTCGTTGCGGTAGGCGCCGACGGCGAAATCGAAGGCGAGATCGAGGTCGGAGCAGTTGGCGCAGCGGACCCCTTGCGGAAGGTGGCCCTCGTAGCTCTGGCCGCAGATCGAACAGGTGGGGGGCTCGATACGGTGGAGCTTTGCCTCGCATCCCTCGCAGAACCAGCGGCGGCCGGCGGCGTCGAGCACGGCCTCGCATCCGACGCAATTTCGCGGATAGAGCAGCCCGAGCGTGCCGTCGAGCAGGGTGCCGGCGGCGCGACTCAAGCGGGAAACCGTCCGGGGAAGAGCCACGGATCGAGGTTAGAAGGATTCCGCGTCCTGAACAGGAGAAAAATGCGCCCGCGTTCAGTCGGAGGAAGGCGGAGATTCCGGTTCCACCGGCGCGAAGGCGCTTCGTGGGTGGCGTCGGCGCAGCAGCAGCCAGAGGATCACCCCGCAGAGGCAGACGACGATGACGGAATTGAAGCCGACCCGGAGATGCGGGCCGGCGAAGGGCAGCATGTCGTCGATGGCGGCGACCTTTCGGGTGGCGGCGCTGA
>JAUIGT010000528.1 GCA_030432615.1 Verrucomicrobiia bacterium | reverse complement strand
GCCATTGCGGTTACCACCTCGTTTTTCACCTCCAGCCATTCGAAAAGCAGGGAGGTGGCGACGTGCTCATCGACCGCGGCCCGACGATTCGCCAGTTCGAGGGCGGCGCGGACGACCTCGTTTCGCTCGGACACGAAGGCACGGGAAATCGTGGCGAAGGCTTTCCCGAAACGGGCGTCGGCTCTCCCGATCTCGTTCTCGACGGTGATCCGTCCTTCGAGAAAGTGCTCGATCATCCCCCAGGCCAGTTCCGGATACTCGGCGACGGAGCGAGCCAGTTCGCTGTTGGGATCTCCGGACACGACCTCGAGGGCGGTGTCGAGAAGTTGATCGGCGTTCACCTGACGAGGCCATTCCCTCGCCAGGAGTGCGGCGATCTCCTCCCGCTCCGGACTCCCCGGCTCGAGCGTCTCCAGATAGCGCTCCGTTTCGCGCCGATGGTAGGCATTCTCCCGGTAGTGGGACAGCCAGCGCAGCGCGACGAGGCGTTTGTGGGGTGTCACCTCGGCAGGGTTGGCCGGGTAGACCAGCGGGTTGCCCAGGACCGCGTGGAGACAATGGGGAATCTCCTGGGCGGTGGTGAGATCGAGGGAAGCGGCGATGCGATCGGTCTCGAGATAGTGCCCCGGTGCGGCGTTCGAAACCAGGGGAAGGCTCGACCAAGCCCGGTATCGCACCAGGGCCGGGGTGCCCTCTTCGGGGAGGTAGCCGAAGAGCCGAAAGTGCTGGCCCGCCCCGAGTTCCACCATGTAGTAGCTGTTTCCGCAGAAGCTGTCGAGGTGGTTCTGGACCCGGACCCAGCGGCCGTCCTCGTCCCGCATCTCCAACTTCAGGTAGGGATCGTTGTCCTGGCAGGGAACGGAGACGGTCTTGTCGGTTCGATTGACCAGGAAGAGGGGCACTTGCCCGTCGGCGGCGTTCTCGAAGTCGGCGAGAAGAGTCAGTTCCCCGGGGGGAGCGACCAGGTGCCCGGGGAGGTCGATGTTGGGTTCCGGGATTCCGGTGGCGCCGCCACGAAATCGGGCGCCCGGGGCCTCTTGCTGCTGCTCCCGGTCCAGCCTGGTCCGGCGTTCGGCTTCGCTTTCCTTCCTCTCATCGGAGCCGTCGAATTGCGCCAGGCCGTCTTGGGCGATCGCGAGAACAACGAGCGCGGGCAGGAGGGAGAGGAGAACTCGCTTCGAGAGGATCATGGTCTTCCCTGGGTCAACGGCCGAATTGTTCTTTCAGGAAGGCGAGCACGATCTCCTGTTCCGCCTCGCTGGGCGTTTTCCATCCGTGTCCCTTGCCGGGTTCGACCTGGAGTTTCACTTCGAGTCCGGTGGCACGGTATTTTTCGGCGAAGATTTCGGACTGGCTCAGGTAGACGGTCTTGTCATTGGCGCCGTGGAGAATCAACAGCGGAGGGTCGTCCTCGCTCACGTAGGTGATCGGACTGGCTTGGCGAGCGGCCTCGCGATTCTCCTTCACCGGTCCGCCGAGGAGCTGGTAGACGCCGCCGCTCGGCTCGTCGGTCTTGGCGGGGTGTTCCTCGGAGCGTTTCAGGAAATCGGTTGGACCGTAGTAGTCGATGATGGCCTGGACGCGCGAGGATTGGTCGAGGTGGTCGGCGGTTTCGCCCTCCAACGCAGCGACGTCGCCACTGGTGCCCATCAGGGCCGCGAGGTGGCCGCCCGCCGAGGTGCCGGCGACGATCACCTTGGAGGCGTCGTAGCCGTATTCGGCGGCGTAGGCGCGCAACCAGCGGAGGGCGCCCTTGCAGTCGTGGATCTGGGCGGGGAAAAGAGCCTCCTGGCTGAGCCGATACTCGACGCTGGCGAGGGCGTAGCCGTGCCCGGCGGCCCAGGCGAGCTTGCAGTTCTTGCGGTCGCCGTTCTTCCAGCCACCCCCGTGGATGAAGAGGATCAGCGGGGGATTCTCGACGCCTTTCGGCAGGTAGAGATCGAGCAGCAGGTCGATGCCGCCGGGGCTGGCGAAAGTGAGGTCGTTCTTTCGTTCGACGGCGTAGGGAGCGTCCTTCGCTTCGGCGACAACGGTGGCGAAACCGAAGCCGAGGAGGAGAAGCACCGCGGAAATCCGTGGGGCGGGAGAAGGGAAAACTGGCATGAAGGAAGGCGGGTTGGAACCGAAGCCTACGACGATCGCCCTCACTCGAACAAGACCTTCGCGATCTCCTTCAAGTCTTCCGGGGCGATCTTCCGCACCTCGCGATCGTAGGTGATGAGCCCGTTGATCTCGCCCTCGACATCGGTGGTCTGGGTGTAGATGCCGGCGGCGATGCCCTTCTTCTTCAACTCGGCCAGGAGTCGGATCGATTCCCGGTAGCGCTCCAGCCACTCGGCCTTGTCCTTGGGCAGGCCACCGTAGCCCCAGTTGCGGGCGGTCTGGCTCCAGAGGTGACCCTCGACGGGGAAGCCGTGTCCACCGAACTCGCCGACGACCTTCACGAAGCCGTCGAATCTTCCGCCCTCGCCGAGGTCGAAGGGGAAATCGGGATGGGGGTACTGGTGATGATCGACGATGTGACCGGTGGGAAACCAGTTCCCGCCGCTGGCGATGTTCACCTGGCGGGTGGGATCCTGCTCCATGGTCCATTCGCCGACCGCCATCGTCCGGTGCTGGCCCCAGGCTTCGTTGAAGGGCACCCACTGCACGATGCTGGGATGGTTGTGGAGGGTCTCCATCATGAGTTGCAGCTCGGCCATGTACTGGGCGAGGGCCGCGTCCGGCCACGGCGCGTCGGTGGGATCGGGCTGGAGCCGGGTCCACTCGGGGCTGCTGTTTTCGCCGCCGCGTTTCCGCCCGCCGGAGCTGACCTGGTCCTGCCAGACCATCATCCCGAGCTGGTCGCAGTGGTAGTAGTAGCGCCGCGGCTCGACCTTGATGTGCTTGCG
Source organism: Verrucomicrobiia bacterium (assembly GCA_030432615.1). Taxonomy (GTDB): domain Bacteria; phylum Verrucomicrobiota; class Verrucomicrobiia; order Verrucomicrobiales; family DEV007; genus JAEUHH01. Next base: position 1,458 of record JAUIGT010000528.1, on the reverse strand, counting down.
GATGGTGTTGAAGCCGGCGGCCTTGAGGAACTCGATGTCGGACTTCATGGCCTCGTCCGACGGCGGGGTCAGGAGGCCGTCGGGCCACCATCCCTGGTCGAGCGTGCCCCAGTGGAAGACCGGTTTTCCGTTCAGGGTGAAACGGAGGTGGCCGTCGGCGTCCTCCTCGATGCCGGACTCGCGAATGCCGAAGTAGCTGTGAACGACGTCCCGTCCGCAACGAACTTCCAAGTCATAAATTACGGGGGACTCTGGCGACCATAGCTTCGGATTGGGAATGGTAAGGGTCGCTTCCACCCCTCCGCCGGTGGCGACTTCCTTGCCATCGAGGCGGGCGACAATGAGTGGAAGAGCCAGTGGTCCCACCTTGTTGATCGCCTTAACCTCCACTGCGATCTCGCCGGAGCTCTTCGAGGTGATCTTCAAACTTTCGACGTAGTCCTGGGCAGGTGTCTCCTCCATCCAAACCGTCTGCCAGATCCCCGACACCGGCGTGTACCAGATGCCCCGCGGCGTCAGCACCTGCTTGCCATGCAACTGGTAGGCAGTGTCGGTGGCGTCGGTGACGCGCACCACGAGTTCGTTCTCGCCGTCCTTCAGGGCCTTCGTGATGTCGCAGGAAAAGGGGAGATTGCCGCCGGTGTTCTCGCCGACCTTGGTGCCGTTGACCCAGATGGTGGACTGGTAATCGACGGCCTCGAAGTTGAGCACGGTTCGTTTCCCTTCGGTCTTCTTCGCCTCGAAACTGCGGTGATACCAGAGCGCGTCCTCGGGCGTGAGGCGTTTCTCCACCCCGGACAGCGGCGCCTCGAGGGCGAAGGGCACGAGGATCTTCCCGGCCCATGTTTCGGGAGCTACCTTCCGATCTTTCGAGGTAATCGCATAGTCCCAGTGCCCGTTCAGGTTGGTCCAGTTCTCGCGGCGCAGCTGCGGGCGCGGGTATTCCTGCCAGGCGTTCGCGGCGGTGACCTCCTTGCCCCACTTGGTCCGCATGGTGACCTTGGGAATGGTCACGTCGATCTTGTGCTCGAGGATCTTGCCGGCGAAGGCGTTGGGCACCTGGTAGCTGCCGACGGGATCGCGGAAGTCGAGTCCCTCGTAGAGCCCGAGCCCAGGTTGATCGACGAGCAGCCCCGGTGACTTCCGGCTCGCCACTTCTTTGCCATTCACCGAGAGCGACATCGTCTCGGCATCGAGGGAAGCGGTGACCGTGACCTTGCCGGAGACGCTCTCCTTCCCGGCGATCTCGGTGAGCTTCCCCTCGTTGCGAACGGAGAACATCGGCCGTCCGTCGCGAAAATGAAGCGACCAGCCGAAGCGGACGCCCCCGTGGGCCAGGACCACGCCGCGCGGCTTCGGGCCGCGCACCGTGGCGGTGACGGTGAAGGCCGTGCCCTTCACCTGGGGCGGATCAGGCAGCGCCTTCGCTTGCTGTTTGCCGACGGGAGTCGCCGAATA
>JAUIGT010000021.1 GCA_030432615.1 Verrucomicrobiia bacterium | reverse complement strand
CGGTTCCAGGAACTGTACGCTCTCCCGCACGATCTGGTTGAGGTCGGCCAACTCGAACTGGGGCGTGGTCGGGCGAATGGCGCTGAGGAATTTCTCCACGATGAAGTCGAGCCGCTTGATCTCGCTGCGGGCGATTTCCAGGGATTCGCCGAGTTCCCGGGCCAGTTCCGGGTCCGCCTTTTTCCGGAGCTTTCGCTCCATCAGCTGGAGGTGGATGTTGAGCGAGTTGAGCGGGTTCCCGATCTCGTGGGCAACGCCGGCCGCGAGCATGGTGAGGGCGTTCATGCGCTCGGACTCGAGTTCTTCCTGGTGGACCTGGCGCGTCTCGGTGATGTCGCGGAGCAACAACACGAATCCTCCGACCTCGTCCTCCTGGTCATCCTCGACGCTCTCGCCTTCCAGCGGCGAGACGTAGAAGTTCACGTAGCGGTGCTCGGGATAGAAGATCTCCAGGTCCCGGCTCACCACCCGGCCCGACCGAGTCAGGCTCTCCCAGTCCAGACCGCGGATGCGGGACTCGATCGGTTGCCCGATGGACTCGTTCCGATCGACCCCGAACAACTCGGAAGCCGCGTGGTTCAGGTAGTGGATGGTGCCCCGCGCGCCAGTCACGATGACCCCTTCCCGCAGGGCGTTGAACACTTTCTCCAGGAAACCTTTCTCCTGGACGACCCGGAGCACATAGCTCTGGATCTCCTGGGGATCCACCCGATCGAGACGCTCGATGAGCTTGTCGATGAATCCGGACTTCAGATGCGGCGGTTCCTTCACGGGGAATAAGGGAGTTGCGACCAATTGCCGCGGAAACTCTTGCAGTTTTCGACTGTTCTTCGGACGAGAAATTCTCTACTTTCTTCCTCATGCCCAAGGATCAATATCTCCTGGTGCTCTGCACCTTCCCCAATGCCGAAGAAGCGCGACAAATTGGCACACAACTCGTCGAATTGCAAGTCGCTGCCTGCGTCAATCTGCTCCCCCAGGTAGAGTCGATTTATCGGTGGGAAGGGGAAATCAAGGACGAGTCCGAAGTTCTCGCGCTGATCAAGACGACGGTGAACAACTACGCCGAAATCGAAGCCCGGATCCGCGAACTGCATCCCTACGACACCCCGGAAGTGATCGCCGTCCCCGTCGAGCGCGGCGCAACGAGCTACCTGAACTGGATCTCCGAGGTGACGCGGGACTAGCCTGCTCGGCCACCACCTTTCCTCAAAGTTTGGAGTCGTCCGGCGGCGAATCGATACCGGACTCCGACCCGGGAGCGTCGTCCTCCGTCTCCGGCGCCTTTTCGTCATCGTCCGTCGGCTCGGTGGGGCCTTCACCTTCCTCCTCGAAGTCCTCCTCCGGCTGGTCGATCGAAAGCCGATCGATCATGGCGTAAAGCTTGGAGTCGCCGATGCCGGGCACGTTGGAGACGTCGTCGAAGGTCTCGTAGGGACGGTGCTCGATGAGGTTCTTCGCCAGGGCCGGTCCGATGCCGGGCAGGGTGAGGATTTCCTCCTCGGTGGCGGAGTTGAGGTTCACGACGGGACCGTCGGGTTCGCAGACCTCGTGATCGTGGAAGGTGTCGTGGTCTTCCTCGTCGCTATCGCTCCCTGAATCGGCGGGTTTTTCGTCTTTCGCCCCCGCGCCGGGATCCTCGGTGTCCTTGCCGGCGACATGATCGCTCTCGGCGACGCCTTCTCCCGACCCCGGTTCCTCGTGATCGGGCCAGTCCTGGACGGGCTCGTGATCCGGCTCGTCGGCGTGGTAGTCGTGGTGGAAGGGATCGTGACCGGGATCGTACTCGTCGTGCCAGCCCTCGTCGTGATCGGGATCGTAGGGATGCCCGTACTCGTCGTGGTGCGGGTCGGGACCGTGATAGGGATCGTGATCCGGGTCGGCGTGGGGATCGTGCGGGATGTGGGAGGATTCCTCCTCGTAGAGATGGGCGTGCTCGCGCTCGTACTGCTCGATCTCGTGCTGGTGCAGCTCCGCCTTTTCCTCCTCGGAGAGGTCGTCGTGGGACTTGGTGTAGAGGGCGGCGAGTCGCTCCTGTCGCTCCCGCTCCTCCTCTTCCCGATCCTTGGCGCGCCGCTTCTCCATGAAGTAGGCGATCCAGATACAGATCTCGTAGAGCAGGATCAGCGGCCCACCGAGCAGGCCCAGGGTGAAGACATCCGGCGGGGTGAAGATGGCCGCGGCCACCAGGATGACCACCCAGGCGTAGGACCGGGTATTCATCATCACCCGGGCGGTGAGCAGTTCCAGTTTCACCAGGATGACCACGACCACCGGCAACTGGAAGCTGATGCCAAAGACCAGGGTCAGGCGGGTGATGAAATTGATGTATTCACTGATGGTGTAGCTGACCGTCTTCACCGGTTGGTTGGCGATGACGAGCTTGTCCAGTTCCCGATCATAGAGCAGGGAAATCTCCGACCCCTTCTCCACCACCAGCAGATCGCGCAGGTAGTCGCGCACCGCCGCCTTGGTGTCCCCGTCGAGCGCGGAGGCGACCTCGACGGGAGCCGCCACCGAGTCGGCCTCCCCATCCTGCTTCGCCTCTCCACCTTCCTTCGCTTCCCCTTCCGTCGCGCTCTCCGCTTCAGCGGCGGGATTGGCGGCGGCCTCTTCCGGTGCCACGACCTCCTCCCCGAGGACCCGCACCGGGACATACTCCATGACCCGCTCGTTGGCCGGCGGAGTGATCATGCCGAAACGCTCGAGCGAAAAGACGTAGAAGAACTTCAGGGCCACGGGCGACGCCAGGAAGAAGGCGAAACAGGCACCGAGAAGGAAGAGCATGAAGCCGACCCCGACTCCGGGAACGATGTAGCGCTTTTCGGCCTGCTTGAGACCGGGCATGATGAACTCCCCCGCGAACCAGACGAGGAAGGGAAACGAAACGATCAGTGCCGCGAAGAACGAGGTCTTGATCGAGAGCATCAGGATTTCCTGAGGCTTCAGGGTGAAGAGATTGATCTTGCTGAAGAGGGTCGAACCGTCGTCGAACTCCGCCATCTTGGCCGGCAACTGGACGAACTCGAAGATCTGCTTGTTGAAGATGAACGCCAGGACGGTCATCACCACGATCAGGATGAGCATCTTGCCGAGGGTCTTGCGGAGATCCTCGAGGTGCTCCAGGAACGGCTTCTCGTAGGGATCGTAGCCTTCGTCCGCACCGGGCTTCGACTTGGAATGCCGGACGCGGTTGGCGGCTTCGCGAGCTTTGAACAGCTTTTCGAACGCGAATCGAAGGATCATTGTCTAGCGGGAGAGATTTGGAAGAGAAACGAAGGTTTCGGGAGGGGCGGAATCTAGCGCCAATTCGCAGGCCGGCAAAGAACGGGAAACGGCGTCCGTGAAAACGCTGGCGCGATTGAGGTGATCACCCATCAGAGTCCCGGGCCCGCTTTGAGGCGGCGCTCCCAGCGGGAGAGCTGGCGATTCACATTGGTGGGCGACGGCGCCCCGATGCCCTTGCGCGCCTTGAGCGCGGTATCGACATCGAGCACCTGGTGGACGTCGGCCCCGAAGGCGTCGGAGAACTGTCGGAAATCCTCCAGGGTCATCTCGGGGAAGGGCGTGCCGGATTCCAGCGAATGGGCGGTGAGTTTCCCGATAACCTCGTGAGCCTGGCGGAAGGGAACGCCCTTCAGCACCAGGTAGTCGGCGAGATCGGTGGCGAGCAGGAAGGGATCGGACGTGGCTTCGCGGGTGCGATCGGTGCGCACCCTGGCGACGGCCATCATCTCGGCGAAGACGTCGAGCGCCAGCTTGATGGTGTCGATGCTGTCGAAAAGCGGTTCCTTGTCCTCCTGGAGATCCCGGTTGTAGGTCATCGGCAGCCCCTTGAGCGTCGTCAGCAGCGAGACAAGGTTGCCGGTGAGCCGCCCGGTTTTTCCCCGGGTGATCTCGGCGACGTCGGGATTCTTCTTCTGCGGCATCAGGCTGGAGCCGGTGGTGTGGGCGTCGCTCAGCTCGATGAAGCCGAACTCGGCGGAGGCCCAGAGGATGACGTCCTCGCTCAGGCGCGAGAGATGGGTGCCAACGAGGGCGAGCACGAAGAGCAGCTCGGCGATGAAATCGCGGTCGCTGATGGCGTCCATGCTGTTCTGGGTGACGGCGGGAAAGTCCAGCATCTCCGCCACCAGCTTGCGATCGAGCACGATGGTCGATCCGGCGAGGGCGCCGGAACCCAGAGGCATCACGTTGATCCGCTTCTGGCAATCCCGGAGCCGCTCCAGGTCGCGGTCCAGCATCTCGAGGTAGGCGCAGAGATGGTGCGCGAAGAGCACGGGCTGGCCGCGCTGCAGGTGGGTGTAGCCGGGCACGACGGCGCCGGGATGATTCTTCGCCAGGGTCAGCAGGGCCGACTGCAGCCGGTTGAGGCTGGCGGCGATCTTCTTCACCTCGGCCCGGCAGTAGAGACGGACGTCGAGCGCCACCTGGTCGTTGCGGCTGCGGGCGGTGTGGAGCTTGGCGCCGGGCGCCCCGATCTTCTCGGTCAGGGCCGACTCGATGTTCATGTGGATGTCCTCGAGACTCATCCGGAACTTGAACTCGCCCGACTCGATCTCGGCCTGGATATCGCGAAGCCCGCGATTGATGGCGCGCTGCTCGGCCTTGGTCAGGATGCCGGCCGCCTGGAGCGCGGCGGCGTGGGCCATGGAACCCTGGATATCATAGGGATAGAGGCGCCAGTCGTAGGAGATGGACTCCCCGTAGCGCTGCACGAGATTGGAGGTTTCGGTCTGGAATCTGCCTTTCCACATGATGGCGGGAAAGAGACAGGGGATTGCCGCTTTTGACAAGCGGTAGCTGTCGCATCCATCCCCGCCGATCCCCCGCGGTCAGCTCGCGCTGGAGGCGGGCACCTTCCGGGCCGCGCGTCCCTTTTTCCCGAGCCGCATCTCCAGCAGGTTCTCGCAGATCCCGTCCTTGCGCAGCTTGTCGCAGCAGGCCTCGATGCGCATCGATTTCTTGGTGGGCCGGAATCCCAGGCGCCGCGTGATGCAGTCGAAGAGCGTCTCGATGTGCTCGTCCTCGAACTCGATGACCTTGCCGCAATCCACGCAGATGAGGTGATTGTGGTGGGGGTGATCGACGAAGTTGGGATCGTAGTATTTCTGGTCGCGGCCGAGGTCGATCTCCCTGAGCAGGCCGCTCTCCACCAGCAGCGTGAGGGTCCGGTAGAGCGTCGCCCGCGAAGTGGTGGGATCGATCCGGCGCGCCAGGTCCCAGAGTTGCTCGGCGGTGAAATGCTCCTCCGTGCTGAACGCCGCCTCGACGATGACATCGCGCTGGGAAGTGCGCCGCAGGCCCTTTTCCCTGATGTAGTGGTCGAAACGTTCCTTGATCTCCGGGTCGATCATCGCCGCCATCTTCCACGGCCCGAGCCACGGCGTCAATGCAAGGGTGAGGCAAAAAGGCCACCCGGGAGCGGAGGCCGGGAAGTTTCGCGCCACCGTTGACCCGGGCGGAAAGCGGGAGGAAGGATGGAAAGGCAGACGCTCCGCCGCCTGGCCCCGATTCCTCCGCGCCCCAATCATGGATCCCTATCGCACCCGAGGAGACACACCCTTCGATTTTCGTCGTCACTTCGGCGAGTTCCTCCGCTGGGTCCTGCCGATCTTCGTGCTCGTGGGCGCCGGAGCGATGCTGTTCTTCCTGCTCTGGGGGCCCGAGCCGGAGGAAGGAATCCACTTCGCCGATCGACCCCCGGCGCGGGTGGGACTGCTCCCGGTGGAGGGAAAACCGGTGACCGGACCGGATCAGCCGACCGCCCCCCTGCCCTTCGATCCCGCCTTCGTGATCCCGCGCCCGCTCGACCTGGCGCGCGCGCCCCGGGCGGTCCGTTTCGACGCCCCCATGGGCAGCCCGCTGGGAGCGTTGACCTACAATGCGCAGCCCTTTCTCACCACCCGCCACCTCGGGGACGATCTCAACGGCATCGGCGGCTGGAACTCCGATCTCGGCGATCCCGTCTACGCCGCCGGCGACGGGGAAGTGGTCTACGCCGGCTGGCCGTCCGACGGCTGGGGAAACGTCGTCATGCTGCTCCATCGCCTGGCCGACGGGAAGAGCCTGACCACCTTCTACGGTCATCTCGACCGGATCCAGGTGCCGGTGGGGGCCGTGGTGCGCCGGGGCGAAACCGTCGGCACCGTGGGCACGGCCAACGGCCGCTACCTCGCGCACCTGCATTTCGAAGTGCGCCCCGTTGCCTCCCTGTCTCCGGGCGCCGGTTATGCCGACGGGCCGCTGGGGCGGCTGGCCGGGGAACCGTTTGTCCTGCGACACCGCGGAGCGCCCGAAACCCGACAGAACGGCGCCCTGGGCGGCGAACTCTCGGCCGGTCCGGGAGAGGACGATTCCGGATCCGGCCCCGCAAGCCTGAAGATCCGCACCGAGGAACCGGTTCCCTGAATCAGCCGTCGAAAAGAAAGACCAGAGAACTGCGGCAATCCCGGACAGGCTACCGTTGCTGCCTTCCGGCCCTGGCGGGGTTCGCAAGCCGACATTCCGCAGCCTCTGGAGCCGCGAATATACGGGACTTTGCGTGGAGCGCCAGCCCTGATGACAAGGAGGGAGTTGCAACGCGCGGGAAAAGTTTTTAAAAGAACCAAAAGGCTCGCATTTTTGTGTTGTGTTCGCGAAACCTTCTCGCTAGGGTGCGACTCGGTGCCCCCTGCGACCAGCGGGTGGGGACTGCACGAATCCATTTACTCAGAGAACAGACGGAGAAAAAGCCATGTGGAAAGTGTTTCTAGTCATCGCGGCCGTGGTGCTGGCCGGTTCGGGGGTGATCAGCTGGAACAACCAGCAGGTCCTCGAGTCCACGCGCACGGAGCGCAAGAACCTCCAGGCCCAGGCGGAAACGCTGGAAGGCCAGTTGGCGAAAACCAAGGAGGAACTGGAGAAGACCGTGGCGGAAGTGGCCATGCTCAAGGACGAGGCCCAGAAGCTCCAGGTCGAGGTCGATACCGCCAAGGCTAAGGTCTCCGAGAACGATCTCCAGATCAACAATCTCAACACCCAGGTGACCGCCGCCAAGGAGGAACTGGACAGTGCCAAGAAATTCCTCGCCGAGATCGGTGACGCCAAGCGCGTCCAGGAGCAGATGACTATGCTGCGCTCGCAGATCGAGAAGGAGCAGATCGAAGTGGCCAGCGTCCAGCAGAGCATCGACGCCGCCAACCAGCAGAAGGAACGCCTCGATCGCATCGCCGCCGAACTGGCCGCCCTGAAGAAGGACCAGGAGGAGGGCCGCATCCGTCCCGAGTTCAACAGTTCCATCAAGCGCGCCTACAATCAGTGGGGCTTCGTGGTGGTCGAAGGCGGCAACGATCAGGGGGTCGTCAAGCGCGCCCAGCTCGACGTGTCCCGTCGCGGCCAGCCGATCTGCAAGTTGATCGTCACCTCCGTCGAACCGCAGGAATCCATCGCCGAGGTGATCCCCGGTTCCATGGTTCCCGGCCAGACGATCCAGGAAGGCGACACGGTGACCAAGAGTCTCGCTCCCATGCCCATTCCCGGCGAAACTCCGACTCCCGCGCCGGCAGCCGCCGGTGGTGACGCTGGAGCCGGTGGTCAGACCGCTCCCGCTCCCGAGATGCCCGTCGCTCCCGATGGCGGCGGCATGGGCGGTGGCGCTCCCGCTCCGGCCGATGACCCGTTCGGCGGCGGCGGCATGGGTGGCGGTGCGCCCGCTCCGGCTCCGGCTCCCGCCGACGATCCCTTTGGCGGCGGTGGCGCGCCTCCGGCCGGTGGCGGCGGTGCCATGGAAAACGATCCCTTTGGTGGCGGAGCCACGCCTCCCGCCGGCGGCAACGATGCCCCGAAACCGGCCGACGATCCCTTCGCTCAGTAATCGATCGAGCCGATCCGAATTTCACGCAGAAACACTTTAGTCAACGAGGCACGGAGAAGACCCTATGAAGAAGTTTATCATGGCATTGTCGATCCTCGCGATGGGCGGGGGCGCTTTCCTGGGAGTGCTCAACAAGCAGACCCTGATCGATGAACGCGCCCTGGCCGAGGATGCCCAGAAGCAGGTTACCGAACTGAAGGGTGAATTGAACCAGGCCGAGGACGATCTCACCAAGGCCACCGAGGAACGCACCCAGGCCCAGGACGAGCGCGACCAGATCAGCGCCACGCTTTCCGAGACCCAGCAGCAGATCAAGCGCCAGATGGCCCAGATCTCCACCGCGCAGCAGGAACTGGAGAAGATGAGGATCGAGAAGGAGGAAATCGATCTCGCCATCAAGCAGATCTTCCCTCCCGGCAGCAAGATCCAGACCGTGGAACAACTGCAGCAGGCCCAGCAGGCCCTCAAGGACCAGCTGACCGAATACCAGAACAAGAAGACCGATCTCATGACGCAGTTGCAGTCCATCCAGGGCGAGATGGCCGCCGCGGAAGGGCAGGTGCGCGAACTGGAAGCCTACCAGATCGACCGCGCCAAGCAGATCGCTCTCAATGGTCTCGAGGCCACGGTGATCGCGGTGAACCGCAACTTCGGATTCGTGATGGTCAACGCCGGGCAGAACCTGGGCGTGAAGCCCGACTCCTCGCTGCTCGTGAAGCGCGGCACCGACCGGATCGCCCGCCTGCAGATTCGCGAACTGGAGCCCAACGTGCTCGTGGCCGACGTGATTGCCGACTCCGTGCCCCAGGGCGTCAAGGTGCTCCCGGGTGACAAGGTGATCTTCGAGAACACCAAGTGATCGGATCGCGGTTCACTCTCCGTCTTCGGCATTCTCTCTGAACACCCCGTCAATCCTTCTCGTTCCCTTCTTACGATGAAGCTTTTCCGCGGAATCCTCGCTCTCGTCGCCGCCGTCGCGCTGGTCGCGTTCGGCACCGGTTGCGCCACCAACGATGGTCCCCAGCCCCCGCGTGAGCGGATCAGCAGCCTGCCGCAGAACCTCCCTCAGTCCTGGGAAGGTCAGTCGCAGCTCGGCGGCATGCCGACTTCCTACTGATCCAGCCCAACCTCCCGGGCTGATCAAGTTTGCCGCGCTCCGGGCCTGACCAGGGCTTGAACCGTTTTCGGGCCTCCCGGATTTCCGCCGGCGTTCAGCGAACCTTCCCCGGGCCCACCGAAACGTGGGGATTTCCGGCGGCCAGGAATCGCCAGGCAAGGTCCCGCGACCGGGAAATCCCGACTCGTCGATCGGTCTCCACCCGCGCCGGAGAGCGGCTCGGATCCACGTGGAATCCTCGCGAAATCGACGCCCCCCGACGCGCACCGCGTCCGGGATCGACCAGGCTGAGGCCGTGATCCTGCCCGGTGATGCCGAGCGCCATGCTCAGTTTGCCGGGACCGGAGCAGAGGTCCTTCAATCGATCTCGCGCCCGCCGAGCGCGCATCCTCTCGATCCCGGCCGACGGTTCAAGAGCCCGCAGGAGAACGAAGCCCCGGTTCCCCGTTTCGGGATCCTTGACGAGCACATTCGTCAGCCAGTACATGCCATAATTGAGGTGGACGTAGGCGGTGCCGGCCGGGTGCGCCTCCACGAATTCCCGGGCGCTGGGCCGGAAGAAGGTGTGGCAGGCCTCGTCGCCGATTTCCGCGTAGGCCTCGGTCTCGACCACGACCCCCGCGCAATCGCCCCAGCGGAATTCCACCCCGATCAACTCCCGGGCGCAGGTCACCGGATCCCGCTCGAAGAACTCGCGTTCGAGGCGGCGTCTCGGCTTCCCTTTCCCCAATCCCATGGCGCTCACGCTTTCATCCAAGAGGGTTCGGTGACAAAGGCAACCCTGTTGACTGCCGGATCGTCAAAGTCCGGTGGGATGGTCGATGAACTCCCACGGCACGCCGTAGCGTTCCGACAACCAGCCGGCCAGGGCCTTCACGCCGAAGGTCTCGGTGGCGTAATGCCCGCCGTAGACCAGGTTGATCCCCAGTTCCTCGGCGGCGGTGTAGCTCCAGTGGGGGCCCTCGCCGGTGAGAAAGGTGTCGATGCCGGTTTCCGCGAGCGCGAAGATCTCGCTTCCGGCCCCCCCGGTGATGATGCCCACGGATCGGACCTGATCAGGACCGCCCGGGCAGAGATGGGCATCGGCCCCGGTGGCGTCGATCACCTTGCCGAGCAGCTCCTCGCGACCGAGATCGACGGTGGCCCGCAGCCCGAGCTTGATGCCTTTCCAATCGAAGAAGGGTTCCGCTTTCTCGAACCCCAGCGCCTCCACCAGGCGGGCGTTGTTCCCCAGGATCGGGTGCACGTCGAGCGGGATGTGGGCGCTGTAGATCGCGAGCTCGCTCTCCATCGCTCGGCGCAGTTTCTCGAAGTAGCCGCCGACGATCGGCTGGGCACCGCTCCAGAACATGCCGTGGTGCACGACCAGGAGATCGGCCCCGCGCTCGGCCGCTTCGATGATCACCGGCAGGCAGGCATCGACCGCCGCGGCAATGCGGGTGACTTCGCCGGACGCGTTCGCGAGTTGGAGCCCGTTTAGAGCCTGTGGGTAATCGGGGACTTCGCCGAGGCGGAGTTCGGCGGAAGCGGACTCGACCAGGTCGGAAAGGGGAACAGCCATGCCAATTCCGTCGCCGGAGCCGGGGTCGGGATCAACTCTCTTTTCCGGCCGGGGAGCCCTGGGACCCTTCGTGCTCCGACATGCCCCAGGTTCCCCCGGGAAAGAGCGAAAGCAGGAAACAGAACCACGCCACCCCCAGGCCCGCCATCCAGCAGGCCACCAGCACCGCGGATTTGTTCAGGTCGCGCAGGTTCGGGTCCGTGGCCGCCAGGAGAGGAAACAGGAGCGTGAGGCTTGCGATCAGCGCGGCGGCGAGCAACAGCGCCTCACGCAGGATCCTGGTCGGGAGAAACAATCTCACCGCGGCGAGGACCAGCACGAAGAAGAAGGTGACGAGGGTGAGCGTGACAATCATGGGCTGAGTATGTTCGGGAAATCCACTCCCGTTCAAGCCCAATCGCGAGGTCCGAAAAAACTCGATTTTTCCGGCGGAAAAATTCGCCGATCCGCACTAGTTTCCCGGCCTTATGCTCCAGGCTGGTATCGTCGGACTCCCCAACGTCGGAAAATCGACCCTCTTCAACGCCGTCACCCGCACCCGCAAGGCGGAGGCGGCCAACTATCCGTTCTGCACCATCGACCCCAACGTGGGCGTCGTCATCGTGCCGGACGAACGGCTGGAAGTACTCGGCAAGATCTCGAAGACCCAGAAGATCGTGCCCACGGCGATCGAGTTCGTCGATATCGCCGGCCTGGTGGAGGGCGCCAGCGAGGGAGCCGGGCTGGGGAACAAGTTCCTCGCCAACATCCGCGAGGTGGATGCCATCGTCCAGGTGGTGCGCTGCTTCGAGAACGACGACATCATCCACGAACTGGGTTCCGTCGATCCCCTGCGCGACATCGAGATCATCAACGCGGAACTCATGATCGCCGATCTCGGTTCGCTGGAAAAACGCAAGGCTTCCCGCGAGAAGAAGGCCAAGACGGGCGACGCCGAGGCGAAACGCGAGGTCGCGGTGATGGAAAAGCTGATTCCCCACCTCGATTCGGGTAAGCCGGCCCTGACCTGCGACCTTTCCAAGGAGGAGCGCGAGGTGATGCGGGAATTCTTCCTGCTGACCTCGAAGCCGACCATCTTCGCCTGCAACGTTTCCGAGGACGATCTGGCCGAGGCGCTGGAAAAGCCCGACGACCATCCCATGGTCGCCAAGGTCCGGAAGTACGCGGCCGAAACCCACGGCGCCGAGGCGGTGGTCATCTCCGCCCGCATCGAGGAGGAGATGATCGACCTGGAGCCGGAGGAAGCGGCCGAATTCCTCGCCGACATGGGCGTGAAGGACAGCGGCGTCTCCGCGCTGATCCGGGCGGTCTACCACCTGCTCGGCCTGCGCACCTACCTGACGACCGGGGAGAAGGAAACCCGCGCCTGGACCATTCCCGCCGGCGCCAAGGCACCGCAGGCGGCCGGGGTGATTCACTCCGATTTCGAACGCGGATTCATCGCCGCCGAAGTCGTCGCCTACGAGGTGCTGAAGGAACTGGGATCCCACCAGGCCGCGAAGGAAGCGGGCAAGCTCCGGATCGAGGGCAAGGACTACGAGGTCAAGGACGGCGACGTGGTCGAGTTCCGCTTCAACGTCTGACCGGGTTTCCCGGGGCGGAAGCGGAATTCCGTCCTCCATCGCGCCGGCCGACCGGAGCCGGGGGCGGCGTTGACTTTCATAGGCCAACTCTTACACTTACGGCTCGCCTCGGTTGCCGTCGGTGATTTCCGGCTGTGTTCGCGGTGCTACCTGCCTTTCCGCTCCCGCGGATCTTCACCCCCACTTCCATCGGAATTCATCGATCGTATGAGCATCTTCTCCCGCCCCCTCTTCTCGCTCGCGGCTGCCACCCTCGCCTACGGAATCGGTTGCGCCTTCCCGCCCTCCGGTTTCGCCCAGCAGGCCGCCGCCGCCGAGGCCTCTTCGCCCGAGGTGGATATCCCGCCTCCTCCCTCGGTGCAGGCGGACGTGTCGGAGATCGAGTTCGACGCCATCGTGCGTGTGGAGGTCGACACCAAGCAGCCGAACTACCGGGTGCCGTGGAACATCGGCGGCATGGGCAACGGCGTGGGAACGGGTTTCCTGGTCGGCAAGAACCAGTTCCTCACCAACGCCCACGTGGTCAGCAACAACCGGTTGATCTACATCAAGAAGACCAACGATCCCCGTCCCTACAAGGCCCGGGTGTTGCACGTGGCCCACGACTGCGACCTCGCCCTGCTGGAAATCGAGAACGCGGGAGAGTTCGACTCCGCCTTCAGTGGCGTGGAACCGCTCGTGATCGGCGACATTCCCAAGCTGAACACCACGGTGATCGCGGTCGGTTATCCGATCGGCGGTGAGCGCATCTCCGTGACCCGGGGCGTGGTTTCCCGGGTCGATTTCCGTCCCTACAGCCATTCCGGCGTGGATTTTCACCTCACCATCCAGGTGGATGCCGCCATCAACCCCGGGAACTCCGGAGGGCCCGTGCTCCAGGACAACAAGGTGGTCGGCGTGGCCTTCCAGGGGTACTCCGGCGCCGTTGCCCAGAATACCGGCTACATGATTCCGGTTCCGGTGGTCTCGCGCTTCCTCAACGACGTGAAGGACGGCAATTACGATCACTACGTCGATCTCGCCACCCAGACCCTCAACCTGCTCAATCCCGCCCAGCGCGTGGCGCTCGGCCTGCCGATGGACGACGTCGGGGTCATGGTGACCGAGGCCGACCCGGCGGGCTCCGCGGGCGGCATCCTGGAGACCGGCGACGTCCTCCTGTCGATCGACGGACACGTCATCGCCGCCGACGGTTTCATCGAGATCGAGGGCGAACGGGTCAATCTCAACGAGATCATCGAGCGCAAGTATGCGGGCGACACGGTGAAGCTGGAACTCTGGCGCGACCGCAAGCGCGAGGAGATCGAGATCGAGCTGGAGCGATTCATCCCCTACCTCATCCAGGCCAATACCTACGACGAGCAGCCGAACTTCGTGCTCTTCGCCGGGCTGCAGTTCCAGCCGCTGGATCGCAACCTGATGGCGGCGCACAGCATCAAGGATCTCCAGGTCCGCTATTTCTACAGCTACTTCTCCAGTGAAGCCCTCTACGAGGAACGCCCCCAGGTCATCGTGCTGACGGCGGTCCTGCCCGACTCCGCCAACACCCACCTGCAGCCCTACGTGCACAAGGTGGTGGACACCATCAACGGCAAGAAGATCCGCGTGCTCCAGGACGTCTGGGACGCGCTGCATGGGGATTTCGCCGAAGAGGGTCACGAGGATTTCCACGTCATCCGCTGTCTCGGCGAGGGCCGCCCGCTGGTGATGGAACGCGCCACCGCCCGCGAGGCCCACGAGCGCATCATGGCCAAGTACAACGTCGGTTTCGACAATCACATCGAGGAACCGGAAATCCTCAAGGTGACCGCCGCTCTGGGCCACGGCGACGATGAGAAAGAGAAGAAACCCGAAAAACCCAAGTCCAAGCCCGACGCCAAGGCCGAATCGGCCGAGTGATTCCCGCCGCGACTTCACTTCCCCATCCTTTCCCCCACTTCTTTTTCTTTTCCTGCCATGAACCTTTCCCTTCCTCACCGAGCCCGATTCGCTGATTCGCTGGCCGCCGTGATCGCCGTCGCGCTGATCGCCCTTCACGGCACCTCAGTCTCCGCCCAGGAAAAACCGAGCCCGGAGAAATCCCTGATGCGGGTGAACGCCACCCTGCAGAGTTACAATTTCCTCCGTCCCTGGGAAAAGAGCGCCCCCACGCCCCGCCGCGGGCTCGGTGCGGTGCTCGAAGGCAACCGGGTCCTCGTGACCGGTGAGTTGATCGTCAATTCCACCTACATCGAGCTGGAGCATCCCGCCACCGGCGAGAAGACCCCGGCCGAAATCGTCGGGCGCGACTACGAGGCGAACCTCGCCCTGGTGGCTCCGGTCGACAAGGATTCCACCATCATGGACGGGCTCGTGCCGCTGCAACTCGACACCTCCGTGAAGCCCAAGGATACGCTCGAGGTCTGGCAGATGGAGGACAACGGCGACGGAGTCTCCACTTCGGTCGATGTGCTCCGCGTCGCGACGAACCGCTACTTCATCGACAGCGCGGTGTTCCTCGTCTACCAGACCGTCGGCTCCCTCCAGGCCCGCGCCAACAGCTTCACCCTGCCGGTGATCAAGGACGGGAAGCTGGCCGGCATGCTGCTCAGCTACAACGCCAAGGAGGAAATCAGCCAGATCCTCGCCGCCCCCATCATCCAGGCGTTTCTCGACGACCTGGAAGACGGGGACTACCAGGGTTTCCCCACCCTCGGCATCGCCTTCGAGCAGACCCTGGACGAGCAGCTGCGCCGCTTCGCCAACATCGATGACAAGGAAGGCGGCATCTTCGTGACCAACGTCCAGAAGGACAGCTCGGCGGCCAAGGCCGGGCTCGAGAGCGGCGACGTGATCATGTCGATCGCCGGCCACGACATCGACTCCCGCGGCAACTACGCCCACCCCGAGTACGGCAAGCTCAACTTCAGCCACCTCGTCCGCGGAGCCGCCGAGGTCGGCGATACCGTGAAGATGAACGTCATCCGGAAAGGCAAACCGATCGAAGTCGATGTGAAGCTGGAGCGCAAGGCCCCGGAGGAATACCTCATCGACGCCTACATGTTCGATCGCGGACCCCGCTACCTGATCATGGGTGGCCTCATCTTCCAGGAACTGACCCTGCCCTACCTCGAAAGCTGGGGCGACAACTGGGATACCCGCGCGCCCTTCAAACTGGTGCACGCCCACGCTCATCCCGAGCAGTACGAGGACGAGGGCCGGGAGAAGCTCGTCTTCCTCAGCCAGGTGCTGCGCACGCCGAGCACCCTCGGCTACGAGGAACTGAACTCGGTCATCGTCACCGAGGTGAACGGCCAGCAGATCAAGGACATCAACGACCTGGCCGAAGCGTTCACCAAGCCGGACGAGAAGGGCATCCACAAGATCGAGTTCTCGGATTTCCCGCGTGTCATCTACATCGACGAGCGCGTTTCCCGCGCGGTGAACCAGCAGCTCATCCAGTACGGCATCAGCCAGCTGGAAAAACTCGACTGAGCGTTCCTCCGCTACCTCATCGATCGCGCTCCGGCCCCCGCCCGCCTCGTTTTCCTTCTCCGATGCCCGAAGAAGCCGCATTCTCCGGCGTGGGAGCCGTGTTCGATCTCGACGGCGTGCTGATCGATTCCCACGACCAGCACCAACGGAGCTGGTTCCTTCTCGCCGACGAACTGGGCCGACCGATCACCCATGCCCAGTTCAAGGAGAGCTTCGGGATGCGCAACGAGCGGGTCATCCCGCACGTCTTCGGCTGGACCCGTCCCGACGAGCGCGAGCGCATCGCCGAGCTGGGCGAGCGCAAGGAGGCTCTCTACCGGGAATTGCTCCGCTCCGAGGGACTCGATCCGCTTCCGGGTGTGATCGCCTTCGTCCAATCGCTGAAGGCGGTCGGCATCCCCTGCGTGGTCGGTTCCTCGACCTCGCGGAAGAACATCGAGGTCTGTCTCGCCATGACCGGTCTCGATGCCTGGTTCGGGGACCGCTTCGCCGGGGCGGAGGACGTCAGCCGGGGCAAACCCGATCCGGACGTCTTCCTCGAAGCGGCGCGTCGGATCGACCGGAAGCCCGAGCGTTGCTTCGTGGTCGAGGATGCCCATGTCGGCGTCGAGGCCGGGCGCCACGCCGGGATGCGCGTCATCGCCGTGACCACCACCCATTCGGCGGAGACGTTCACCGGTCCCGCCACGCCCGACGTGATCTTCCCGTCCCTCGAGGAGGTCTCGCTGGAGACGATCCGTCCCTGGTTCTCCTGAATATCACCAGCGCCGCAGCCGGCTGTCCAGCTGGAACACCTGGCCGGAAATCGCGTCCATCCCGTCGAGAAACGCCACGAAGCGAGCCGCGTCGGCCACGGTGTTGAAGCGGCCGAGAACGTGCCGCTCGCGAGCGCGCTCGACGACTTCGTCGGGCAGATCCCGCGTCATGCCCGTGCCCTCGAGAAAGCCCGGCAGCACGCAGTTGACCCGCACGTTCCGCTTGCCGACCTCGGCGGCAAGACTCTGGGTGAGGCCGATCAATCCCGCCTTGGCGGCCGCGTAGTTCGACTGGCCGGGAGGCGGGTCGAGGGCGGAAAAGGACCCGATATGAACGATGTGCCCGCTGCGCTGCCGCAACATCAGGCGGATCGCCTCCCGACTGCAGAGAAACGCCCCTTTGAGATTGGCCTCGATCACCGCGTCCCAATCACTCGTCGGCAGCTTGAGGAAGGCCGCGTCACGTGTGGTACCGGCGTTGTTGATCAAGAGGTCGAGCCGGTCCAGGCCGGCGAAGTAGTCGCGGATCGACGCGGCATCGCTCACGTCCAGTTCCGCCCGGCCGGGAGCGAGCACCTCGGCGAAACCACCGCCAGCGCGCAGGGCTTCCGCGAGCGCCCGCGCCAGCGTTCCCTCGCCGCCGGTGATCAGGGCTCGACGTTCCAAGGCAGGGAAACAGAATTACGAGAGACGCCGGGGAAACCCGTCAGCGATTCGCGCCGAAGGGATCCTGGTTGGCCGGCGGGATCGGCTTCAGACTGCTGGTGTCCGAGTCGAACTTCGCTTCCAACGAGGCTCCCTCGGGGTTCGTGGTGGTGATCGGGGAATCGCCCCGCCCCCCGACCGGCGTCGCCACGATGGCGAATTCCTCGTAGGAGAACCGGGTGCCGGAGACCTGTCCGACATAGCGAACCACCTCCGTGAGCGGCGTGTCCCGCAGCGTCAGGGTCACCGGAGTCTTCTTCTGCTCCTCCGTGCCCTTGTAGATGAAATTGGCGACCACCTTGCCGTCGCTGAGTTCCTCCGATTTCTGGCGAAGAAACTCGAAGACCATCGCCAGGCTGGTGTTCTCGAACTGGATCGAGGGGACCCGGATCTTCGCCAAGGCACCTTCCAGGTCCTTCTTCGGCGTCACTCCCGCCTTGATCTGCTTCCGGCACTGGGCGGCGTAGTTTCTGGCGTAGGGATAGTTGGGTTGGTACTTGAGAAAGGTCTCGAACTGGACCAGCGCGGCCTCCCATTGCTGGGCTTCATACAACCTCACGCCCTCCGCGTAGATGTCCTTGAGAGTGCGTTTCTTTTCCTGTGCCTGCGCCTGGTTGCCTGCGCCGAAGGCGAGGAATACGATGGTGAGAAGAAGGGTGATCTTGCGAATGAGGAGCCGGTTCATGGTGGGGTTTTTCCTTTCCGGTGGTTTTCGATGGGATGGTGGACGGGAGAGAGTTCGATCCCCCGGGACCGAACTCGACGTTGCCGCCCCGGAAGCGGAAATCGCCACTTCCCGTGCCCTCAAAACTACCAAAACGCTCCAGGCGTGTAAACCCCGATCTGGCGTGATTACGCCAGCCCCACCGAAAAACGCGTCAGGAGTATTTCACGTTCTTTCCGGGCTCCGTCTCGTAGACGAGTTCCGTCGAATCGACCGAAACCTTGTCGAGAAACTCGTGCTGGAACTTCACCCAGAGCGGGTCCTCGCGAAACATCGACAGCTTGTCGAGGCTCTCGAAATCGATGGCGACGCAGAATCGATACTCGTTTTCCGGATCGATCCGCTTTCCGGAGCGCACGTTGTGCACCTCCTGAATGCGCAGGAGCAGGCTGCGGCTGGTGCGCATCAAGTCATCGACCCGAGCGTCATCGACGTCGTCCGCCAGCTTGTGGAGCGAGATGAAGTGAACCATGACAGGCGGACGAGAGCGTTGTCTGTCGCTGATTCCGGTAGGGAAAAGGAACGAAGAGGAGTCCGGCAAGCACGCCGGACAGGCTCATCACTTCACTGGCGCCATTCCAGCGCGCCCTTCTTCAGGGCGTAGACGTAGGCCACCAGCAGAATGCCGATGAAACTGACGGCGCTCCAGAAGACCACGACCAGTCCCTGGTCCACGGCGAGATCGCGAAAGGCCACCGCCCAGGGATAGAGAAAGACGACCTCGATGTCGAAAAGCACGAAGAGCATCGCCACCAGGTAGAACTTCACGCTGAAGCGCGCCTGGCCCTCGCCCACAGGCAGCATCCCGCATTCGTAGGCGGAATCCTTGGTGCGATTCCTGAGCGCCCGCTTGCCGAGCACCACGCTGGCAATCAGCGTCGCCACGGCGAAACCGGTGGCGATGACGATCTGGATAAGTACGGGGATGAATTCCTGGAGCATGGTCTGGGAAAGCAAAACCGGTGTGCCGCGGTCCTTGAACCACGGGCACACCGGAATGTAGAGAGTTTCGGTTGTTCGTCTAGGCGAATCTCAGCGGAGAGACAAACAGGTGTCGCCCCTCTCAAGACTCGCCCCCTTCAAGAAAAGGGAACGGGGTTCCGTTGCCTCACGCCTTGGCGGCGTTGGCGCTGGACGCGTCCTGGATGTTCTCCAGTCCGCGATACTCCTTTCCATTCTTTTCCACCAGGCCGCGCGTGACGAGATTCTGGAGTTTCTCGTAGGCGCGGAGTCGAAGCATTTCCTCTCCTCCACTGACTGCGTTGCGAGCTTTGAGGTTTTCGTATACCACCTCAAACAACTCGTTGAACCCGAAGGTTTGTTTGTTTGAAAGAACCGTGACCAGCTCATCGGTCACATGATCAGGCACCCGTCTTGAGAATCGTGTTCTACGTGTGGTTGACATAGCTGCCAGAGACTACCACACATGTCAATCCCTGGCCATCTTTTTCGCATACGTCTTCCGATTTTGATGCGATTCTCATCCGTGAAATGAATCGGGGCGAAAAGAAAAGTTTTTCAGTCCTCGATCTCCCCGATGGCCCGAAATCCGTCCTTATCGACCAGGAAAACCTCGAGGGAGACTGGATGCCGGACGACGGAATCGTCGTGGTAGAGATCGGCCAGGGCCGGCGAATACACGTCGAGCTTCCCACCGTCGGCCGGGAAAACGAATAGCCGGTGCCGGCCGACCACGACGACATGGAGTCGCTCGCCGAATTCCCGCTCGAAACGGGGCAGGAAACGCCGCGACAGGAGCACGCTCGACAGCCAGGGGCTCTCGTGTTCGATGAGCGCGTAGTCGAGCACGCCGCGGGCATCGCGCTTGAACTGGAGTTCCATTGAATCCACGAGTTCATCGGCGCGTTTCACCGCGGCCTGGTAGAGTCCTTCCCAGGCGAGTCCGTCGGCCTCCCACTTCTCCCGGGAGAATAGCCGGACGCCATACTTGTCCACGTAAGCCGTAGCCAGCACCGTATCCTTGGCCCCCTCGATGGGGGCGTAGACCTTGGGACTGGATACGCGGGAGACGAGGAGGATGCCGGTCTCGCCGACAGCGGGCTCTTCCGGCTTGGTGACGTCCTCCGCCCGCGCGAAAGAACCAAGCAGCATGGCTGCCACCAGGACCGGAACGATCCAACGGGCGGGGAGCCGTGGACTTCGAAGCGAGGATGGGAAGAAGTTCATCGAGGAGCGGCGCGGGACTGGGTGGAGACGGATTATATTACAGGTTGACCCCTCCGGGGCCGCACGGAAAGTCAATCTTCACTCGCCCCCCGATGCAAGCCGGGCCGCGTTCCGGTTGCCCGCCTCTCCGTTTCTTCCATCCGCCCCACGCACGCAGCCATGATCACTTTTCTCCGCGGCAAGCTCATCGAAAGCTGGCCGCAACGTCTCGTCCTCGATGTGCACGGTGTCGGCTACGAAGTCATCGTGCCGCTCACCACCGGCGACGCCTTCGCCCGCACCGGGGTGGAGATCACCGTGCTGACGCACCTCCACATCCGCGAACAGGAGCACACCCTCTACGGCTTCGGCAGCGCCGACGAGCGCGACCTGTTCCGCCTCCTCATCGATCGCGTTTCCGGCGTCGGGCCCAAGGTGGCGATGGCCATCCTCAGCGGAATGAGCGCGCCCGATTTCAAGGCCGCGGTGGTCGCCGGCGACATCGCCGCCATTGCCAGCATCAAGGGCCTGGGCAAGAAAACGGCGGAACGCGTGGTTCTCGAACTCAAGGACAAGGTCGGCGTCGCCGAAGCCTGGGAGGTCCAGAGCCGAGGCGGGGAGATCGCGCCGGAGCAGTCGGTCAGGAACGACGCCGTCCTCGCCCTCATCTCGCTCGGCTACAAGCAGGCCGAAGCGCAGAAAGCCATCGCCAAGGCCGCCGACACGGAACCGCCGGGCACCGGCGTGGACGGTCTCCTGCGCGCCGCCCTGCGCCAGCTGCAGTAGGGTGTGTGGCCCGGCGTAAGCGCCGCGAGATTCCGGCGTCTGATCGCCGGTCATGTATGCTCCGTTTTCCGTGACTCCGAACCGCCAGTCCTCCACCACCGCACCGGACACCGACTCCGCCCGGGTGGAGGCGCTGCGGCAGGCCATGCCGGCGGAGGGAATGTTCGCGGAAAAGGCCTGGCGCTGGTCTCCGCGCCCGTTCCCGCTGGCGCCGGCCACGGTGAAGCGGCTCGAGAAACTCGGGAACCGACTCTGGCGTTTCCAGCGCGCCGCCAACGGGATCTATCACCGCAGCCGCAAGGGCACCCTGCCCCGCTGGATCGCCGAAACGCTCGATCGGGGAAAACCGGCCGAGTTGCTGGAAGTCGCCCACGACGCGGGGCTGCGCGAGGCGCTGCCACGGGTGATCCGGCCCGACCTCATCCTGACCGAGAACGGCTTCGCCCTGACGGAACTCGACAGCGTCCCGGGCGGGATCGGCCTGACCGCTTGGCTCGGGGAAGCCTACGCCGGCCTGGATCCGGCGACCGCCGACAGCATCGTGGGCGGCGCCGACGGCATGCTGGCCGGCTTTCGCTCCCTGCTCCCGGAAGAACGGGGCGTCGATATCGTCGTCTCGCGGGAATCGGCCGACTACCGGCCCGAGATGGAGTGGCTTGCCGGCCGGCTGGGGGAAGACTGGGACGTCGTCTCGGCCGAGGGATACCGGCCCGGCTCGCGAGCGGTGTATCGCTTTTTCGAACTCTTCGATCTGCCCAATCTCCCCGGCGCCCTCGACTTGGCGCGTGCCCATGCCCGCGGCGCCCTCGAGATGACCGCGCCGTTCAAGCCCTGGCTCGAGGAGAAGGCTTGGTCGGCGTTGTTCTGGCTGCGGCCGCTGAGGCAGGTCTGGCGTCGCGAGTTGCGGGACAGTCACTGGCGCCGGTTGCGGGAGATCATTCCCTACAGCTGGCTGGTGAATCCGGAGCCGATCCCGGATCACGCGGTGATTCCGCGTCTCGAGATCCAGGATTTCGCGGAGCTGAAACGCTTCAGCCAGAGCGAGCGCGATCTCGTGCTCAAGATCAGCGGATTCTCCGAACTGGCTTGGGGCAGCCGCAGCGTCAACATCGGCTCCGACCAGTCGCAGGAGGAATGGGCGTCCGCCGTCGACGGCGCTCTCGCCACCTGGGATCGCTCGCCCTGGGTCCTGCAGGAATTCCACAAGGGCCGGCTGGTGCGCCATCCGTTCTGGAACGACGCCCGCGGCGAATTGGAAACGATGGAGGGACGGGTGCGCCTCTGTCCCTACTACTTCGTCGATGCCGCCCACCCCAAGCGCATTCGCCTCGGCGGGGTGCTCGCCACCATCTGCCCGGCCGACAAGAAGATTCTCCACGGCATGAGCGAGGCCATCCTAGTTCCCTGCGCGGTCGACCCCGACGGCTACTGATCGTATTTTTCCAGCGCCTGGAAAAGCGGCCCGAGATGGGATTCGTAGCGTTTCCAACGGGCGAGACCCCGGCGATTGAGCGGGCTTCGCACCTGCAGGTTGCTGGCCGTGGTCACCGCGCGCCGGCTCTCGTGAAAGCGCAGGCAGGCGTCGTCCCAATCGAGCCCGCAGAAATCCAGCAGCCCCCGGAGCCGGGCTTCCGGATTCTCGACGAGGTCCTCGTAACGCAGCGTGTGCACGAACCCCGGCAGCACCGTTTTCCAATGCGCCATCAATCGCTCCTGGGCGACGTGGTAGAAAGCGAGGTCGTCGAGATCGGAGGCGTATTCGTGCCCGGATCGAAAGCGGTGGAAATAGCAGGACAGGCAGGTGTCCCGGGCGTCGCGAACCAGGTGAACAACCCGCGCCCGGGGAAAGAGCAGGCGGATCAGGCCGACGTGAAGAAAGTTGCCCGGCATCTTGTCGATGATGCGCCGCGTCTCCGGAGTTCGCAGGCCCTGCCGAAGGCCGAGGTAGTGCTCGGCGAATCCGAGAAACGCCGACTCCGGCAGGTCGGGCACCGCCTCGGGATACGGCCCGCCGCCGGCGTAGCGCGGCAGCGTGCCGGCGATGGCGCGCACGTCCGGGAGTTCGCCCGCGCCCTCGACCCGCGGATGACTCGCCAGCATCTGTTCCACCAGCGTGGTGCCCGATCGCGGCATGCCGACGATGAACACCGGCTCCTCGCTCTCGCTGCCCGTTTCCCGGGCGAGCAGGGTCTCGAGATGTTCCCCGGAGAACACCGACTCCAGCCGCTCGATCATCTCCCGGTGCTTCGCCCGATCGAAGACCAGCCCCCGCAGCCGGTTGCCTTCCCGATAGTGGCTGAAGGCGGTCTCGAAAGACCCGAGATCGTCGGCGATTTTTCCGGCGGCGAAATGGAGAAAGTCGCGATCGAGCGTGGTCGGTTCTCCTTTCGCCAGCAGCGCCTCGATCGCCGCCAGGGCTTCCTCGCCCGCCGTTCCGTGGAACCGTTTCACCGCCGAGTAGTTGAACCAGGCTTCCGCGTAGTCGGGTTTCCGCTCCAGCGCCCGCCGGTAGGCGGCTTCGGCTTCGTCGAACCGGCCCAGGGCCCGGAGCGCCGCGCCGAGATTGTGGGAAAACTCCGGGACGTTCGGCTTCAGGACCAGCGAACGGCGCATCCGCTCGACCGCCTCCTCGAACCGCTCCAGCCGCATCAGGGCCACCCCGAGAAAGTGCGTGGCCGTCGCGTGATCGGGTTCGAGCGCGAGCGCTTCTTCGAAACTCGTCGCCGCCTCCGCGAACCGGTCCGCACGCAGCTGGGCGAGGCCGCGCCGGCAGGCGGCGACGGCGGCAGACTGGCCGTTCTCGGATTCCATGGGAAGAGAAAGGAGTTCGTTCCGATCTCCGGCGCAAAAGAAAAACGAAAAACGGCCTCAGCGTGGGCGAATGGCTCCACTCGGTGCCGAAGGTCGGACCCGGTCACGGTTCGGGAATTCGTCCACCCACCCCAGTTGCCGTTTGAGGGATCGCCAAAACCCGGCCAAGGTGGCGGACCGTGACCGAAACCGACGACTCGCCGACACCCGATCCGTCCGCCGACGCCGATTCACCGCCCGCCCCCGGCGAACGCGCGCCGTGGTGGATGTGGCCGAACCTCGTCGGTCTCGACGCTCCGCTCGTGGCCGTGGCCTGGCTCGGCGCCTTCGCGGCCGCCTTTTCCGCACCCGTCGAGCTGCCCCACTACCTAGTGCTGTTCTTCTGCGTCTGGTGCCTCTACACCGCGGACCGACTCGTGGATGCCGCCAAGCTCCGGGCCGGCGACTCCTCGCCCGGTCTGCAGACCCACCGGCACCATTTCACCCGCCGCCACAGCCGGTTGTTCGCCACCCTGTGGTTCTTCCTCGCCCTCATCGGCGGCCTGCTGGCGATCACCCAGCTGGAACGCCCGATCTTCGGGGCCGGTCTCATCGTCTTCGTCGGCGCCGGCGCCTATTTCCTGACCTTCGTTTCCCCGCTCGGGGAAAAGAAACCGCTCCCGGGCAAGGAACTCGCGGGCGGCCTTCTCTTCGCCGCCGGCACCACGGTGCCGGTTTTCGCCGACTACTCCGGGAACCTGCCGGTGGTGCTGCCCTTCGCCCTCTTCGCCGGACTGTGTGCGCTCAACCTGCTGATGATCGCCTCGCGCGAAGGCGACCTCCCCCGGGGCAAAGTCTTCTCCGGTTTCCTGGTCGCGCTGGGCATCGGCATCGCCCTCACCACCGCCGGATTCGCGTTGTTCGCCACCACCTCGGAAACCGCCTCCTTCCTGCGGCCGCTCTACTTCGTGGAATCCCTCGCCGCCGCCGCCCTGGTCATCCTCCAGGTCGCCCGCCCCGCGACTACCCGCGAATCCTTCCGCGTCTTCGCCGATGTCCGCGTGAAAGAGACCGGCGAAATCGTGAAAACG
>JAUIGT010000527.1 GCA_030432615.1 Verrucomicrobiia bacterium | reverse complement strand
CCCGATCGTGGGCGGCGACCGGTGGCGCCGATGGGGAATTCGACTCTGTGGTGGGGGTGTCCAACGGGCGGAACTGTAACGGACTTTTCCGATCCTGCCATCGCGAAGCAGCCGGGTTCCGTTCGGTCGGATCCGATCAGGGCTGGCGAAGCAGATTCAGGAGAACGACCCCGGTGACGGCGACGACCGCACCGGCAATGGACAGGCGCGTGGGGCGGTCTTTCTCGACCCACCAGGCCATGGGCATGAGCACGATGGGCGTGATGGCGACGACCGCCAGCACGAGTCCGCCGCTGCCCATGACCGCGAGCGCCTGCTGGAAGCAACTCACGCCGATGACGGGACCGGTGAGAGCGGCGGCGGCGAGCCAGCCGAACGTCACCCATCGCTGGTTCGCTCCGGTAATCTCCGCCGGCAATCGGCCCGGCCTCCAACGGCGCCAGGCCCAGGCAACGATCCCGGTCATCAACATCCCGGCGACGACACGCTGCCCGGCTTCACTGAGGCCGTTGATCTCCACCCCGATGGCTCGCTCGACCTCGTTGGCCTTGCGGCTGATGACGGCGCCGGTTCCCTGGCCGAAACCCGCGACAATGGCGGCGACGACGCCGGTCGAGAACCGGCCCTGGAGTTCGGCGGATCGCTTCCGCGTGCGATCGGGCCGCAGCGCCATCGCCACTCCGGCGAGGATGAGGGCGGCGATGCCGATCTCCCGTGGGCTGAGTTCGTTTCCCAGCCACAGCCACTCGACGGTGGCGGCGAAGACGGGAGCCAGGCAGAGATTGAGGAGGACCGCAAGGCGCGAGCCGATTCGCTCGTAGGCCAGGAACAGGCCGATGTCGCCGACTCCGAATCCTACGAGTCCACTGACGAAGTACCAGGCGAAAGTCGGGCCGGCGAGGGACTCGGGATAAGCCACGAGCACGATGGTGCCGAGCACCACGGTGGAAAGGAGCAGTCGCCAGAAGTTTCCCGTCAGCCCGCCCAGGCGGATGGCGGTTCGTTGTCCGCTGACGGCCGAGAGGGCGAAGAGGAAGGTCGTCAGGAGAGCCCAGGACATCGAAGCGCTTGAAAAAGATGGGGTGAGGGGGCGGGGAGACCGTGATTTCCGGTTGGCAAAGCGGCGCAACTTGCGCCATCGTTGCGCGTTTCGCATCCGGCGCCATTCTTCCGGCATGAATCCGGCTGAAAGCGCGTTCGATCGAATCACGTAACCTGCCCGAATGCAATCTGCGACTTCTCTCCCCGAGGCCGTTTCCAAGGCGGCCGGCGACACCGGCGACAGTGCCGCGATCGTCTGGCTCGACGGCCAGCTTCTCGATGCGAACCAGGCGAAGATTTCTCCCTTCGATCACGGCCTTCTGACCGGTGACGGTGTCTTCGAAACGTTGGTGGCGCGCGACGGCGAGCCTTTCGCCCACACCAGGCACCACCAGCGGTTGCAACGTTCCGCCTCCCGCATGGGCCTGGAGACGCCGGAGGCTGCTCTCATCCTCGAAGCGATGCGGGAAGTGCTGCGGGCCAACGAACTCCAGCATGCCCGCATCCGGGTGACCGTGACCGGTGGTCAGGGGCCGCTCGGCTCGGCTCGGGGGCACGATGGGCAGACTCTCCTCGTGGCGGCCTCGCCGGTGCCGCCGATCGCCGAAGTGGCGAAGGTCATCACCGTGTCCTATCCCCGCAACGAACGCGGCGCCTTGGCCGGCATCAAGACCACCAGCTACGGGGAGAACGTGGTCGCCCTGTACGAAGCCAAGGCGCGGGGCTGCGACGAGGCCATCTTCGGCAACATCGCCGGCAATCTCTGCGAAGGGACGGGAACGAACATTTTCGTGGTGCGCGAGGGGCAGTTGTTCACGCCACCGTTGTCGGCGGGCTGTCTCGCCGGCGTCACCCGGGGCATCGTGCTCGATCTCTGCCGTGACCTGGCAATCGAGGTGGAGGAATCCGACCTGCCCCTGGTAGCGCTGGAATCGGTGGAGGAGGCTTTCCTGACCTCGACCCTGCGTGATGTGCAGCCGATCACGGAGGTGAACGGCGCCGCAGTTTCCCAGGTTCCGGGCCCCGTCACCTGTCGATTGGCCGAAGCGTTTGCCAAGTTGGCAGGGGAGAAGACCGATCCGTGAAGTTGCCGGGAGTTCCCGGCTCTCAGGCGGTCATGGTCGATTCGATAATCCCGTTTCGCAACAACACGCCAAGAAACCAGGCGATCGTTCCGACTACCGGAGCGGAGAGCGAAAGAGTGACTCGTTGCCACGTCTCCATGTCGTAGAGGAGACCTGCCCCCAGCCAGGTGGCGAAGGCACAGCCGACAAAGGCGGAGACTATGGGAACAGGTCGCAAACCTTCTCCAAGGCCAAGAAGGTTGAGGACCACGATCGAAATCACGGTGACGATCGCCGCAAGAGCGGCGGCCCGCCACCACTCGATATCGGAACTGTGCCGGGCGAGGCACCAGGCAAGGAGTTGGAGCCCGGGAATACAGAACACCAGGGCGAAAACGGCGGCTGGGTCGGTGTTTCCGTAGATGTAGCTGAGCATGACTGTCTGCGGCTCGAGGGGTGGCGGCATCGGGATGGCCTATCGAATCAACTCGGAAGGGCCCGGTCGGGAGAAATGGGGATCGAAACTGGCCGCGTAGCGGATTTGGCGCCGCTCGATCAGGGCAAAGGAGAGGGCGTCGCAATAGGACCACTGCTGGTCTTCGAAATCCCGGAGAAACTCGAGCGCTCGATCGCGATCGGGCGGTTCGATGGGTTTGAGCCTGACCACGGGATTCTCCAGGAGATCGCGCAGAATCGTCCGCCGCAGGGGGAGTGATCGGACGAAGTAGGCATGCGTCTCGGCGAAGATGTGATCGGTGATCACCAGGGGCCACCGTTTCTCGAGAAACTCACGGACCAGTTGCGAGGTCCGTTCGTGATGGCGATCGCGGCGGTCGCGCAGGGCGATCCAGAAGGAACTGTCGACCAGGATCATTCGGCGACCGATCCGTAGAGAATGGCGTCGGTGTTGGTGGAGCCATCCTCGTTATCCGCGAAATCGGGATCATCGGGCGTGGCGTCCAGGAGAGGGTTGGAATCCCAGACCTCATCTCCGGGTTTCATGCGTTCCTCGATGTATTGCCGAATCAGTTCGGCCATCGACAGGCCGGTTCGCTTGGATTCACGGTGGAGAAAAATCCGCTGTTCCTCGGAGAGATAGATCTGGGTCCGGACCTTGGCCGGATCCGCCTTGGTCTGGTAGCCGAGATCGACGATGTCTCGAAGTCTGGAATTTTTCTCTTCCATGGCTTGATGGATATCCATCAAGCCATCATGGAGTGCGAGCCGAAGCTTCAGGCGATCACCTGGTGGATCGGCCGGACTTCCTCGACGCCCACCAGTTTCTCATCCAGACCACCGTGGAAAAAGCTGAGGCTATTGGGATCCAGCCCCATCAGGTGGAGGATGGTGGCATGCAGGTGCTTCACGTGGAAGCGATCCTCCACCGCCGCCGCGCCCAGCTCATCGGTCTGGCCGACACTGACGCCGCCCTTTACGCCGCCGCCGGCCATCCACATGGTGAAGCCGTAGCTGTTGTGGTCCCGCCCGGTGCCTTCAGCGTATTCCGCGGTCGGTTGGCGACCGAATTCACCGCCCCAGACGATGAGGGTGTCCTCGAGCATTCCGCGACGCTTGAGGTCCTTGATGAGGCCGGCAATCGGCTTGTCGGTCTGCCCGGCGTGCAGGTTGTGATTCTTCTCGAGATCGCCGTGGGCGTCCCAGTTCTCGTCGTTGTGGGCGCCGCCGGAGTAGATCTGGATGAAGCGGACGCCGCGCTCGACGAGGCGGCGGGCCAGCAGGCACTTTCGGCCGAAGTCCTCGGTCTGCGACTGGTCGATGCCGTAGAGTTGCTTGGTTTCCTCGCTCTCGGAATCCAGGTCGATCGCTTCCGGCGCCGTCGATTGCATCTTGTAGGCGAGTTCGTAGCTGGCGATCCGGGCGGAGAGATTGGTGTTGTCGTAGCGCGATTCGAGGTGGCCTTCGTTGAGGTGATTCAGCGAATCGATGAGCAGGCGCTGCTCGTCGCGTCCCATGCCATCGACATGGCGCAGGTTGAGAATGGGATCTCCCTTGGAGCGAAACACCGTTCCCTGGTAGCTGGCCGGCATGAATCCGCTGGTCCAGTTCTTGGCGCCGGAGATCGGGCCTCCGCTCTGGTCCAGCATGACGACATAGCCGGGGAGGTTCTCGTTTACGCTTCCGAGGCCGTAGTTCACCCAGGAACCGAGTGACGGTTTCCCGCTGATGACCGAGCCGCAGTTCATCATCAGGAGAGCCGATCCATGAATCGGCGAGTCGGCGGTCATGGAATGCAGGAAG
>JAUIGT010000526.1 GCA_030432615.1 Verrucomicrobiia bacterium | reverse complement strand
TCGGCCGCTCGAAGAGGAGGATGATGCCGCTGATGAAATTGGCGACCACCTCCTGCAGTCCGAAACCGAGCCCCACGCCGAGGGCCGCCGCAATCCAGCCGAACTGCGACCAGTCGACTCCCACGCGATGGAAAAGAATGACAGCCCCGATGGCGACGACGACGTATTTCGCCAAGGTGGTAATCGCATTGCGCGTTCCCGAGTCGAGTTCCATCCGCCGAAGGACGACAACCTCGAGCAGCCCGGGGAGGTTCCGCGTCGTGGCCAGGGTCACCGCCCCGACGAGGACGATCATCGCCAGGTCCGCGAAGCTGAGATCCCCGATGATATCGTGTCGATCGAGCACCTCCAGAGCCGGACCAAACTGCGTCCAATAGAGCAGCAGTTTCCCGATCAACCCGGCAGCCACGAGGAAGGCGATCAGTCTCCGAGTCTGCTCACTGACCTCCGACAGTTCGAGCGCCTCCTCTTCCTTCACTTCGGGAATCCCGCTGTCGTCTCCGCTCGGTTCGCCCGGCTCCTGAACGGCTTTCGCCTCCTGACGAAGTGCTTCCAGCCGTGCGCGCCGCTTTTCCCGGAGTTCCTCGAGCGCCAGTTTCCGCTCCCGGATCATGAACCAGCGGATGGCGAGACCATAGATCAGGTAAGCCCAAAGAACGGCCCCCAAACTCACCTCGATCTGCTCGACCAGCAGGAGCGAGGTGAACACGAAACCGGCGAGCAGGAGTCCGGCCAGGAAAACGGTCAACGCGACGATGAGGAAGAACCAGACCCGCCGCAGGCGCCCGAACACCGCCTTGGGATGATCGCGGTGGATCACGGCGGCAATGCCCTTTTCCGGATGCAGGAGCAGGGCGAGGACGCTCCCCATTCCGACCACAATGAACAATCCGGCCATCCGCCCCAGGCCGTCGAGGAAGGCGCCGCTCCCCTCGGTCAGCACGAGGAGAATGGTAACCGACGACAGCAGCCAGATGGGAATCGTCCACGCCGTGAGGCGACGCAGTCGGGAGAGGATCTCCCGGTTCCACTGAAAGTGCACCTCGCCGAGCCCTTCGCGACGGCAAAGCACGATGAGGAAACAAGCCTGCGCCAGAAAGGTGGTCACACCGAGGAGCGCGGTGCCCAGTCCGTAAATCCAATCGGAAGCCTCCCCGGCTCCCAGGTGGAGGATCGCCACCGCCAGGAACAGGGAAGCCAGCGGGAGCGGTGCCGCCATCAGGACGGTCGCGACCAGCGCCGAGATGGTATGGGTGTAGCGATCGGCGGAAATGCGCCGGGTCTTTTTCCCGACTCCACCAGCCAACGGCGCAGGCGCCGCCGGAGCAGCAGCAAGAGCGCGAGGACACCACCGCAGAAAAGCACATAGGCGAGAGGAAGCCGTGAGAGTCGCTCCCGGAGTTCCCGCCACCGTTCGGGACCGAAGCAGTAGCGCAACGCCTCCGGCAGGGAGAGAAAGTTGGCCTCCTCGATGACCGGCGAACTGCGGATCCAGAAGAGCTTCTCCACCGCGAGATCGCGGAAAGCCGTACTCTTCACGATCATCTCGCGACTGGCGGCATCCAGGTCCCCCAAGGCCCTCAACCAGCGTTCGTAGTTGTTCGCCAGGTTGCCGGCGAGGGAGTCGCGGGTCTTCTGGAGGGTGGCGATCTCCGCCTGCCACTCGGCCGGAGCAGGGATGGGCGTCGTTCCGACTTCGCCTCCGGTTTTTCCATGCTTGTCCTGCTCCCTGTGCACCAGTTGGAAAAGCGATCCCCGTGCCGAAGTCAGGCGATCCCGGATCGTGGCGTGGTAACGTTTGGCCTCCTGCCGCCCCGGCAAGCGGCGAAGCTCCTCCAACAGGATCGGAGCCAACGCGCCCTCCATCCCACCGAGTTCGAGTTGCTCCCGGATTCGTTCCTTGGCGGCCTCCACCCGCTCCACTTCACTCTCCTCCCGCTTGGCTTCGCCCTGGGCTGTTTCGATCGATCGGGAAACCTCGCGGTTCTCGTCGATGAGATCGGTCACGTCCGCCAGCAACGCCCGCAGTTCCGGAGAAGGCTCAGAAATCGAATCGGTCAGACGCTTTACCAGCGCCTCGGCTCGATCGACTTCGTCACTGCTTTGAGAGGCGGCCAGTGCCTGGAGGGCTTCCCGGCGCTTTTCCGCGGCCGCCAGCTTCAATTCCGCCACCTCCAGCTTCGCGGAGACGAGCGAATCACGGATCTGCTGGCTGAGATCCTCCTGCTTGAGCATGGCGATCTCCGCCTCCAGGGCCTCTCTCCGAGCCGCACCTTCCGCGGCCGTGGCCAAGTCCCCGGCAGTCGGGGTCGCAGCCGCCCCGTCGCCGGCGGAAGCTTCCGCCTCTTTCACCGCCTCCGCGAGTTCCTTGCCAGCGGTCACCAATCGCTCCCGGACCTGGTCGGGTCTGAGTCGCAGGTCGGTCCGTTCCGACTCCAACGATTGCCGTTCCGACTTCAGCTTCGCCAGTTCGACTTCCGCCTCAGCGATGATCGACTCGAGTTCTTCACGGCTCTCGTCCGTTCCCGATATCGCCGGCAGCTTGGGCGGCTTGCCTCCGGCGGCCTTGAGGGTATCGAGCTCCGAGCGCAGTTTCTTCGTCTCGGCGGGACCATCCTTGAGAGCCTTTCGGAACTCGCTCTCTCGTCCGCGATACTCCTTGGCCTTCGCCAACGAATCGAGCGCGTCGCGGTAACGGTCCCCCAGGATCTTCCTGGTGGCATCGTCGAGATTCCCGTCGTTCTCGATTTCCCCCAACCGTTCCTCGAGTGCCGCGACATCCAGGGTGGGCGAAGATTTCTCTGTCGCGGAAACATCCTTGGACTCCTGGGCGAAAGCCAAGCATCCCCCGGAAAGTCCGATCAGGACCAGTGCCAGGAGGAGAAGATTCGGGGATCGCGGTGCCATGAAGCGAGGAAGTTCGGAAAAACTCCTCCCATAGAAACACGGCCACGCATTTTGGCAATCAGAGGAGGGCCGCCTCCCGCTTTGAGCCAGTGGACAAATCCTGACCACTTTTCAAGAATTTCGCGCGCGGGATTGCCAAACGGCCCTCGATCTCCTCTTTTCGACGCCATGCAAT
This sequence comes from Verrucomicrobiia bacterium, assembly GCA_030432615.1. GTDB lineage: Bacteria > Verrucomicrobiota > Verrucomicrobiia > Verrucomicrobiales > DEV007 > JAEUHH01. The sequence goes on along the minus strand of JAUIGT010000526.1, from coordinate 1,284 downwards.
TTTCCCAGCGTTTCCCATTCAGTTCTGCGGGCGGTCGCCTCGTTTCCACGCTCTCGATCTTGCTCGCTGCCCTGGCTTCGGCCCAGGAATCGGTCGAGGAAGGTTCCGCCTCCGGCGTCGCCCTCCTGGACATCGACCGGTTGGAGACCACCGTCGTGACCGCCTCGCGCACCGTCGAGAGCACCCTCGAAACGCCCTACCTCGTCGAAACCCTCGACGACACCACCCTGTCGGAACGCGCCATCCGCACCGTGCCCGAGGCGCTCGAGCAAACTCCGGGCGTCCTCGTGCAGAAAACCGCCCACGGCCAGGGATCACCCTACATCCGCGGTTTCACCGGCTACCACAATCTCTTCCTCATCGACGGCATCCGCCTCAACAACGCCACCTTCCGGTCCGGCCCCAACCAGTACTGGAACACCGTCGATGCCCAGGGGCTCTCCGGCATCGAGCTGGTGAAATCGCAGGGCTCCGTTCTTTATGGCAGCGACGCCGTCGGCGGCACCCTCCAGGCCTTCACCAGGCGCCCGGTCTACGCCGACAGAGGATTTCTCGCCTCCGCCCGATCCTACTCCCGCTACGCGACCGGCGAGAACAGCTTCATCCAGCGCGGCGAGGCCTCCGTCAGCGAGGCCGGCAAATACGGCTTCATTCTCGGCGGCACCTACAAGGATTTCGGCGACATCGACGCCGCCGGGCTCGGCGAGTTGCCGCACACCGGCTACGGCGAGTGGGCCGTCGATGGAAAGCTCGAGCTTTTTCTGAACGACGACACCCGGCTCACGATCTTCCACCAGCAGGTCCACCAGGACGATGCCTGGCGGGTCCACAAGACCCGCTACGCGATTCCCTGGGAAGGCACCACGGTGGGTGACGAACGCGCCCGCATTCTCGACCAGAGCCGGATGCTCTCCTACGTCCAGCTCGACGGCGCCGCCGACACCGCGTTCTTCGACCACTACTTCGTCAGCCTCTCCCACCAGCGGCACGACGAGGAGCGCTATCGCAAGCGCTCCGACGGTCGCGTCGATATCCAGGGCTTCGAACTCGACAGTTTCGGCGCCTCGATCCAATTCGACAAGGCGCTCGACTGGACCGACGTCATCTATGGGGCCAGTTACTACCAGGACCGGGTCGATTCCTTTCGCGACGACTACAATGCCGACGGATCCTTCAAGGGTTCCAAGATCCAGGGGCCGGTGGGCGACGACGGTGTCTGGCACCTCGCGGATGTCTTCGTCAACACCTCCACTCCCGTGGGAGAACGCCTGACCGTGGACCTGG
>JAUIGT010000525.1 GCA_030432615.1 Verrucomicrobiia bacterium | reverse complement strand
ACATGCGCAAGGCGATCGGGATCGCTTGACGCCCGTGCGCCAAAGGCACCGTCGCGGCCCCGGCTTGTTTTCCGCCTTCCCCGGGGCCGAGCTTGGCTGGCAGCTGGCGAACGCGGCGAGCGGCCTCCCGTCATCGATTCCATCCATCCGGCGTTTGCCTCGACAGGTTCCCCGGTCGAGAACGTCACAGGTGCTACCTGTGCCTCGTGGCACGACACGTGCCGACTCCACTTTTCCCCGATTTTCTCCATGCCGGACCTTTCTCAACGACTCCAGGGCGCCGTTTTCGGCAGCCTCATCGGCGATGCTCTCGCGCTCGGTGTGCACTGGATCTACCAACCCGACAAGATCCGCCGGCTTTATGGACGGGTGACCGACTACATCGATCCTTCCGCCAACCAGTATCACGCCCAGCGTCGAGCGGGCGACCAGTCGCACTACGGAGACCAGGCGCTCACCCTGATGCGCAGTCTCGAAGGCGGCGCCGGCTTTTCCCTCGCGGCCTTCGCCCGGCGCTGGGAAGCGATGTGGTCGCACTACGCGGGGTATGTCGATGGCGCCACGAAGCAGACTCTCGAGCATCGGAAAGCCGGTGGCGCGCTCGAGGCGCCCGGATCGGATTCCAACGATCTCGCCGGTGCCGCCCGGATCGCATCCCTGATCGTCGCCCTCTCGGAGGCGAGAGAGGACGATCTCGCCGCCGCGGCCCGCTCCCAGACCGCCTTCACCCACGGCGATCCCGGTGTGATCGACGCGGCGGAATTCTTCGCCCGACTGACTCGACGGCTCATCGATGGCGCGTCGATGGAAGACGCGGTGGAGCAACTCGCCTCCTCTGGAGACTTTCCCCACCTCGGCTTGGATGAAGCCCTCGAATCGGTCCGCAAAGGGTTGCATTTCCCCGCTTCGGAAGCCCTGCCGGCCTTCGGACTCACCTGCCACCTACCGGAAGCCTTTCCGGCGACGCTTTTCCTGCTGCTCAAGCACGGCGACGAGATCGAGACCGCCTTGATCGAAAACGCCATGGCCGGCGGCGACTCGGCCGCGCGCGGGCTCCTGCTCGGCATGGTGCTGGGAGCCATCCACGGGTTCGACGCGCTTCCCCCTCGCTGGATCACCGGACTCAACGCCGCCCCCGAGATCCAGGCCTGGTTGGCCTCGCAGGACTGCCGTTGCGGCGTCGATGCCGTCGCCGATCCCGATCCCGGTACCAACAAGGTCGAGTTCACCAACCGGGACGGCCACACGCTCGCCGCGCGACTGGAGTGGCCGCCTCACGGGGCGAAACCGAAGGCCGTCGCCATCTTCGCCCACTGTTTCACCTGCTCGAAGGATTTGCCCGCCACCACCCGCATCGCCCGCGCCCTGGCCCAGCGTGGCTTCGCCGTGCTCCGATTCGACTTTACCGGGCTCGGCAGCAGCGATGGGGATTTCGCCAACACCAACTTCTCCTCCAACGTGGAGGACCTGGTCGCCGCCGCCGAACATCTCCGGAAAACGGTGGGGGCTCCCCGCCTGCTCATCGGACACAGTCTCGGGGGAGCCGCCGTCATCGCCGCCGCCCGCCGCATCGAGGGCGTCCGCGGCATCGTCACCATCGCCGCTCCCTCGGATCCCAGTCATGTCAGCCACCTGCTCGGCGACGACCTGGAGACCATCGAGAAGGAAGGCGAGGCCCGGATCGAGATCGACGGGCGGCCGTTCACCATCCGGAAGCAGTTCCTCGAAGACATCCGCAGCCAGCGGGTACTCAAGGCACTCGACGAATACCGCGGATCCCTGCTCGTGCTGCACAGTCCGCTCGATCGCATCGTCAACGTCAGCCATGCCGGCGAGATCTTCACCGCGGCCCGGCATCCCAAGAGCTTCGTCTCCCTCGCCGAGGCCGACCACCTGCTCACTCGCCCCCGCGATTCCGCCTTCGCCGCCGAAATGATCGCCGCCTGGTCGAACCACCTCTTCGACTGACGAGCCCTGGGATCTCTGCCCTTCAGGGTTGGCCAAGGATCTGCAAGCGACCGAATCGAGTCTGGGATTCGCCGCCTTGGACGGAAGTATGCCGAGAATACCCGCGCACTGATCCCAGAAGCGGATCCGACTCCGACGGGATGAAGAGTCCCCTCAAGACGACCCATGGCCTTTCTCCCGCCGCTCGCGGCAAGATTGCTCCCGCAAACCTTCCCGTCGATGTTCCAAGCCGAGAACGGAGGCGCCCTTCAAAATCTCCCGGATGAATTGTTATCGGACCGCCTGGTGAAGCCTGAGCGCGGAGGATGACGGTATCGGTGGGAACATCTGCGGCACTGGCGAAGTGGGAAGTGGAAGCGATTTCTCCCCCGGTCAGAATCAGGGAAAGCTCGGCGAGATCCGTTCCATTTCCGAACAGTCTCTCACCCGGCTGGGGAATGCGATACTCGGCTCCTTCGAAATTGACTACCTTGTCAAAAGGTTGGAATGCAGTCGAAGAACCTCGCCCGCGGCTGACCCATCGCCCGTCGGGCAGCCCGTCTTCGGTAATCATCACGCGACCGTCCTGGGTCCTCCCGGTTGGCATGATGGCCACCATGACGTTTCTGCCGGCGGGGTCAGTCGCGTAGAGCGGGATCTCCTCATCGGGGGACACCGGCATGGAACAAGTGCCGCGTCGCCCGTCGGGAAACACGTGATACGACCGAGCAAGACCGGAACCACGGAGGAGAAAGATCGAATATCCCTCGGCTTCCTCCGGAGACGCTCCCGCCCCCACGCTGCTGGCCGCGTGCAGACGCCGCGCCATTCCGCCGAAAGCCGGTCGGCGAACCTGGTGCCATTCCGCCTTCCACCCCGACTCGATGAGCAGAATCTGGGAATGGGAGAAGATGTGGCCGGTCAGCCCCGCCAACTCGGACCCGTCCTCGGGCCGGAACTGGAGGATGAGATTCATCGTGCCGGATCCGGTCTGGATGTAGACGTCGGCGTAGAAAATTGAATCCGGCTCCCGATCATTCCAGGCAATGCCTTCGAGTCGACTGCGGAACGGGAAAACCGCTTTTCCCAGCCTGAGATTGCCGGAAATGACGCCGCCCGGTGTTACCCGCATGCCGATCCGCCCTCCCAGATCAAACCGGCGCTCACCGGAGCCCACGCCGTCTTGGGGCGGACTCAACAGGGCAACGAATCTTCCCACCGCATAGCTGGGAAGATCGTCCACCTGAGCGGCCACCGGGATCGATACCAGCGCTCCATCACCCCTTCGCAGCACCCGGATGGTATAGTTGAAGTTTCCGGCTCTGGCCAAGCGACCGACGATCAGCTGTTGGGCAGGGGCCAATCGGAGACCGGGAGGCAAACCGACAATCTCTTGCACAACACCGATGTTCCTGATCGCGGGAGGTAGGTGAATGTAGGTGGGACCGCTCACCGCGAAACGGGTAAGGCTTTCAGGCAACTCCTGCCCCTCACCCCGGAGCTGGATGTTCATCGTCGCTCCGTCACGGAGGTGTATTTTCAGCGTGCCGCTGTAGTCATCAACAGATGTCGGTTGGAAGACCAACCTAACTCGTTGACTTGCGTTCGGCAGGATCACTCCACTCCACTGGGCCCGAAAGCCGGTAGGCGTCTCGATGGAGGTAACCTCGATGGGACGATCTTGTGAGTTTCCGAGATCCACATATCCGACCGCCGCCTTCCCGACCAGGACCTGACCGAAGTTAGTGCGTCCGGAACCTTGGGCAACCCCTCCTCCACCAATCACTACCCCACCACCACCGCCACCACCACCGATGATCGTGATCTCAGCCCCTGACGAAACCGGCGCCAGCAAGGAAAGCATCGACACGATGAGGAGAAGCGGTATCCGAGAAGGAGCAGATCGCGGGCGCATAGCCTCCACGGCTAAGCGCGAGTGTCAAGATCGTCAATCAAACTCTTCCCCCCATGCCATGGCGGTTTCTTCGCAGCGCATGGATTCCAAGTCGACAAGAGCGCGGGTTTGGTGCTGTATTGCGCCGAAACACGAGCGACACGACACCCCTGAAAGACACCACCGAGAAGATCCGACCGGCACTGGCGCGGCTGGGAGCATGGGCTTTGCTCCTGCCGCTGGGTGGCTCCGTGTCCGGCTGCCTCACGACCGGCACCGGCGATCCGAAACTCGATCCCGCCCTCACCGGCCAGATCCCGGACCACTGGACGGCGGCGCGCATCCGCGTCTCCGACAAGGCGGTCACCGGCTGGCTCGACGACTACAACAGCGCCCGCCTGCGCACCCTGGTCGGGGACACCATCGAAGGCAACTTCAACCTCGCCGCCACCGCCGCCCGCGTGCGCCAGGCCCACGCCCGGCTCCGGATCGCGGGAGCCGATCGCCTGCCGCAGTTCGACACCGACATGGC
>JAUIGT010000524.1 GCA_030432615.1 Verrucomicrobiia bacterium | reverse complement strand
GCCGGCGCCAACGACCAGACGCGCGTGGTTTCGGCGGCCGCCTACCGCGAGGGACTGGTGTGGGACGCCATCGGCGCGCACCCGACCGCCGCCAAGCAACCCGGCTTCGGCAGCTGGGCCTTCCCTCCGGAAGATCCCTACGCTACGAAGCCCAAGGCTTCCGAACCCCGCAAGGCCGCCACCAAGAGGAGGAAGCGCTCATGATCACCTACGAAAAGGGAATCGAAGCGACCCCCGAAGAGGTCGCCGAAAAAATCGCGAAGGGACACTACGATGTCGTCATCGTGGGAGCGGGATTCGCGGGCTCGATCCTCGCCAAGGAATTGGCCAAGGGAAATAAGAAAGTGCTCATCCTCGAGGCGGGGCGATCCACCAGCATCCGGCCGGAGGGTTACGACTCCTACGTGAACCGTTTCCAGGAAGCCTTGGCGAAGACGCCCAATTCCCCTTACCCGGCGAATCCCAGCGCCCCCCAGTCCAGCGTGCTCTTCCAGCGCCAGATCCAGGCCGGGCAGCCCGTCACCAACGGCTACCAGGTCTACCTCGGGCCGCAGCCCTTCATGAGCACTTTCACGCGGACCACCGCCGGGACGTCCCTGCACTGGCTGGGAACCTCGATGCGGATGGTGCCCGCCGACTTCGAGATGCGGACACGCTATCGCCAGGGCGTCGATTGGCCGATTTCCTATCGGGACCTGCAGCCCTACTACCAGGATGCCGAGTACGAGATCGGGGTCTCTGCCGATGTCGAGGAGCAGCTGCGCGACATCCACAACCCGACGGACAAGGGGAACTACTTCGAGAAAGGGTACGAATACCCGATGCATCAGATCCCGAAGACCCATCTCGACAAGTGGCTCGGAGAAAAGGTCGCAGGCACGTATTTCAATCTGGAGGGGAAAGATTACCCGATCCAGGTGGTCGGCACCCCCCAGGGCCGGAACGGGATGCCGAACCCGAAGTATGCGGATTCGCCCTACAACAAGCGAAAGAAGCGCGGACCATACGTTCCGCGGGGCGGCGTGCACGATCCCCGGATGGGGCAGCGCTGCGAGGGCAACACCGCCTGTGTCCCGATCTGCCCGGTGATGGCGAAATACAACGCGCTCAAATCGCTCTACTCGGCCGATCCGAAGAAGGTGGACCTCCTCACCCAGGCGGTCGTGACCAACATCGAGATCGACCCGAAAACCCAACAGGTCAGTGGGCTCGACTACACGGTCTACGACAGCGAGACCAGCACTGCACCGCACAACTACCAGAAGTATGTCGCCAAGACCCGAAAGGGCGGCGCCTACATCGTGGCGGCCCACGCCATCGAGACCGCCAAGCTCCTCCTGCAATCCGGCAAGCCGGCCACCGGCGACAACCAGAAGTGCGGCGGCATCGCCAACAGCAGCGACATGGTCGGCCGCAACCTGATGGATCACCCCTACCTGCTGACCTGGGGATTGGCTCCCGTGGGAACACGGCTGGGGGTCTTCCGCGGGCCCCTGGTTTCCTCCGAGGTCCCCATGCGCGACGGCGATTTCCGCAGCGTTCACGCCGCCTTCCGGGGAGACGTGCGGAACGGCGGATGGGACTTCGCCACCGGGGCTCCCTATACCAATGTGAATGGTCTGCTCGATCCGAAAACGGGCAAGCCTCCGCTTCTCGGGAAGAAGCTGCGTCGCCAGCTCTACGAGGACGTGCAGCGCCAGCTCTCCTTCGGTTTCGAGATCGAGCAGCTTCCGGACGCCGCCAACCGGGTCACGATCCGGGAGGAATATCGCGATCAGCTCGGGAACTACCGGCCGGTCATCGCCTACGACATGGACGAGTATTCGATCCGCGGAATGCAGGCAGCCAGGAAGCTCTCCGACACCATCATCAAGGGGTGCGTGAGCGGAGAGGACCACACCGCCTACCACGAGAGCGACACCGGCTACGTCTTCCACTATGAGGGCGGCACGAAGGTGGGCTACACCTTCCACGGGTCGGGCCATATCGTGGGAACGCACCGGATGGGAAGCAACCCCGGGGATTCGGTGGTGAACCCCGACCAGCAGACCTGGGATCACGACAATCTCTATCTCGTCAGCTGCGGGAACTTCCCCACCATCGGGACCTCCAATCCCTCTCTCACGGTCGCCGCGCTGGCTTTCAAGTGCGCCGAACACCTCATCAAGAAAGTCCTCAAGTAGCGGCCCGACTCCCCAACGCGAAAACGATGTCCAAGAGCCCACCGACGAAGATCAAGAGCCTGGAGGATCTCAAGGATTTCCTCCAGACCGCCCTGCGCGTGGAGCAAGCCACGATTCCGCCCTACCTGTGCGCGCTCTACTCGATTCCGGACGGCCTCAATCGCGAGGCATCCCACACCATCCATACCGTGGTCATGGAGGAGATGCTGCACATGGTGCTGGTGGCGAACCTCCTCAACGCCATCGGGGGAAAGCCGGTGGTCGATTGTCCGCGCTTCCCGATGAATTACCCGAATCCCCTTCCCGGCTTCGATCACCTGCCGATGGCCGAGCATCCGTATCAGGTTGAGTTGCGGAAATTTTCCCCGGAGGCGATGGAGACCTTCCTCCGGATCGAGTTGCCCGGCTACGATGATCCGAAAAAGCGCGGTGAACCTCCGGGGACGATCGGCCAGTTCTACGCCATGATCCGGCGAGGCTTCCAGGATGCCCACAAGGAACTGAAGGATTCCCTTTTCAAGAAGGAATGGCGGAAGCGGCAGGTCACCCCGGAATACTATTACGGTGGCAGCGGGGGCGTCTTCGAGGTTCACGACATGGAGTCCGCCATGAAAGCCATCGACGAGATCGTGGACCAGGGAGAGGGGCACAAGGGAACCCTCTTCAGCGCGCACTCCGGATCGAAACGCTACTCCGGCGACGAGGAACCGGCGCATTACTACCGCTTCAACGAGATCTATACCGGTCGATTCTACCAGGCGGGCGACGAGGCCGACAAGCCGCCGAGCGGGCCGGAGTTTCCCGTCCGCTGGGACGGCGTCTACGACATGCATCCGAATCCCAAGGCCGAGGATTTCCCGAAAGGAAGCCCGACCCGCAAGCTGATGGACGAATGCAACCAGACCTACACCCGGGTGCTGGGCGCTCTTCACGATAGCTTCAACGGGAACCCGGCCAAACTCGGGGAAGGCGTGCGCGACATGTATCAGATGAAATACCAGGCCGTCGCGCTCATGAAAATTCCCCGCGACGATGACAGCGGCACCACCGCCGGCCCGGCGTTCCAGTACGACAAGCCGGCCTGAGGCGACACCGATAGGCCCGCCGTCGAATCCGAATCGATCGAGTTCCATGGGAGTGGAGGCGGGATCCGAAAGGGGAAATTCGGCGACGCAGAGACGTAGGCCAGCGACTCCCGTCGTTTCCCCAGTGATCGCGAACGCCCCCATTCACAGGCATTGATCCCGTCGCCGATTCCGCGCACACTGGTCTCATGCGAATTTTTCTCCTCGTCTTCTTTGCCTCGCTCGGAATCTCGTTCGCCGCGGACGAGCGGCCGAACATTCTCTTCCTCTTCGCCGACGACTGGGGGCGCTATGCCTCCATTCATGGCGAGGCCAAGCCCGGCGGGATCAACGATGTGGTCAAGACGCCGACCTTCGACCGGATCGCCCGCGAGGGAGTGCTCTTCAATCACGCCCATGTCAGCGCCCCGTCGTGCACGCCCTGCCGCAGCGCGCTCCTGACCGGCCAGCATTTCTGGAGAACGGGCACCGGTTCGATCCTCCTGGGCGCCACTTTCCCGAAGGAGCTGCCGACCTTTCCGGAACTGCTGCGAGACGCCGGCTACCACATCGGCGCGACCTACAAGGTCTGGGGACCGGGCACGCCGAGCAACTTTCCCTTCAGCGAGGGCCACATGTATCAGCAGGCCGGCGGCCGCTTCAACGGGTTCTCCCAGAACGCGACCAGGGCGGTCGAAAACGGGAAATCCATCGAGGAAGCGAAGCAGGAACTGCTCGACGAGGTGCGGGCGAACTTTCGATCCTTCCTCGCCGATCAGGAGGAAGGGCAGCCCTTCTGCTACTGGTTCGGACCGACCAACGTGCATCGCAAGTGGATCAAGGGCAGCGGCAAGAAACTGTGGGGCATCGATCCCGATTCGCTCAAAGGCAAGATGCCGGCCTACCTCCCCGACGTGCCAGAAGTCCGCCAGGACCTGGCAGACTACTTCGGCGAGATCGCGTCCTGGGACGCCGGGATGGCCGCCATCCTCGATGAACTCGAGAAATCGGGACAGGGCGACAACACCCTCATCGCCATCAGCGGCGATCACGGCGCGCCCGGCTTTCCCTACGGCAAGTGCAATCTCTACGACTTCGGCACCGGCGTCTGCCTGGCGATCGCCGG
>JAUIGT010000523.1 GCA_030432615.1 Verrucomicrobiia bacterium | reverse complement strand
GAGCATCTCGGATCTCCTCGAGCGCGTACCCGCTGGATTGGTTGTGGGCTCCCCCGATTGCGGTCACCAACCCAACCAGTTCTCCCTCCGAATTGAGGAAGGGATGCTGATTGGTGTGGGCATGGGATTGCCCGTCGAGATACTCCTTCCCCAGGTAAGCTCCGTTCTCATCGAGAACAGGCAAGCCATCATCATGGAAGAAACGCCCTTGGTCTGGCCGGTCTGACACCGTGTCGAGATTCAACATGCGGTCCGCAACCCGGCTCCAATAATAGCCGTAGGGAACGAATTCCTCGGGCGCGGCATCGATCTCTCCGCGCACCGCGTTCACCGTGTTCAAATAGAAGGTATCCCAGACCCGGGAATGGCGGCCCGCGGTCGATTGAGCGGACACGATGGGAGTCACGTCGATATTGTAGGCCCCCGGGATCGGTCGACCATTGGGATTGAATGGAAGCTCTCCCGTCTGGAAATAGACGTCGGCGAACTCGACATTGTCGTAGATGGCAGCTCCGTATCCATCCGGCTGCCCCAGGTCGAACAATCGCTGCACCCCATCCACCGGCACATCGTCCTCGTCAAAGTCGTGGGGATCGAGCAAAGTCACATGATCCACGGGAACATCGAACATCGCCAGCCGTTCAACCGCCTCACTGGTCACGACGGTTCCGAAGCTGTGACCGATGAAGTGATAGTCGGGATTCGCGGCTCCCGACTCGGGGCGCAGGAGATTGAGGCGAATCAGCAGATTGAACAAGGCATCACCGGCTCCCTCGCCCCAGCCAGCAGAATAGTTGTTCGATTCGGGCGACCAGTCGAACAGCAGAACCACGTCGAGGCTGTCGTCCAATGCCGGATCGTTCTCCGCCGCCTCGAGCAGGGAGGTCAGCGGAAATATCGACTGGGCCGGGTCGAAACCTCCCAGGCCACCCTCCGTGGGAATGTCGTAGTCCAGGTACCAACCGAGCCCCTTGTTGTGCACTGCCAGTCCGAGCGCCTGCATCGAATCCCCGCCAATTCCCGTCAGGTAGGTGAGAAAGGACTCCGACCCGTCACTCGGTTGAAATCCGTGGGTGATCACCGTGACGTTGTCGATTCGATCCAGGTAGTCCACCAGGTCGGCGGCGACGTCGGTTGGATCGAGAAGGGGCGGCGTAGGCTTGATGAGACTGTCGGCCAGGATTTCTCCCTGCAGCAGGGCTCCATAGAAGTTGGCGCCCCCCTCCAACAGTGGCGAGTAGTAGTCATTGGAGGAATCGAACAGCGGCAGCCCCAACTTGGCTTTCAGTCCGCCAAAAAGCGTGCCACCGACTCCCGCGGAAACGAAGCCGGCTTTCAACGAACCTCCGAAAATATCGAAACCGCCGATTCCACTTCCGGTAATGCTGGCGCCCAGTTCGATCTTGTAGACCGGCGTCGCACCCGTTGCCCGGAGAATTCCGAAGAAGGAGTCGGGACGACCGGTGTAGACGTCGTAGGTGACGGAAAGAGGCAGCGCGGCAGCAAAGGCCCCCTCCCACGCGCTGTCCGCAATGAACGGAACCAGGACATCGGCTGATGCCACCGCAAACTGCAACGCCACCGGCATCCCCTCGAAGGCGCTCTTGGTAGTGACCGTGGGAAACAGGTCGGAGATCGCGGGCAGGGTGGCCTGGATGAAAGGCTCCGAATAGGCGTCGCCATTGATGTAGAGATTCAGGAACTCTCCCACCTCCATCGAGGTTTCCATCTTGAGCACGATCTCTCCCTCTCCGTTCAGTTCGACCCCTCCACTGAAAAAGTTCCCCCCTTCGGCGAAGCCTGTCAGGCCGGCCTTGTAGGCGATCTGGCTTCCGATGGTCACGTTCTGGCTCGAGAGAAAAGTCCCGTTGAAAAGGGAATGCGGCGTCGCATCGAACTCGAAGTACTGTTCCACCTCGAACGTATTGAGTGCGATGGTGACAAAGGCGGAGCGGGCCAGTTTCAGCTTTCCGAAATTCCAGTCATAGCGCAACCCGTTGAGCCCCGCTGTGCCGGGCGAGTAGACGACCTTGAATCCTCCCGCCAACGAAAGCGCCTCCGCCGAGACCTCTCCGATCCCCGGGAGCGCACCCCCCACCGCGATAGTCCCGTCCGCGGTCACGCCGAACTCCAGGTCGAGCACTCCATCGTAGGCGAGCGTGCTGGCAACGGCGTATCCAGCCTGGGTTGCGGGAAGGCTCGCCACCATGGAAGCGAAGTCGGTGTTCAGGCCCGCCTCATCGAGAAACAGGTCCACGATGGTCGCGATCCAGTTGGTGTTGACGACCTGGTTGACGAAAGCCTGCATGTCCTTCTCGATCTGGTCGGCGAAGGTTCCTGGATCAAGAGTCGCCACCTCGGCAGAGAAGACATGCTCTGCGAGATCCGGGTTGAATCCCGCGTCCGGATCCGCCGCATCCACCGCCGAAGGCTCTCCGCCATTGTCATGGAGTTCAAACGTGACCGTGTCCGGATCGGCGATCATCTCGCCCGGATTATCCGGATCGGGCATTTCCGTCGCCGTCGAAGGAGCAAGGAGATGATCGAAGGTGACCGTCAGCGTTCCGATGAAGGGAATCAGGAGTTCGTCCGTCTGGAAAACGGTCTGGGTGACACCATCGACCGTGCGCGTCCGTTCCGTGATCTCTACCGCGGTTGGCTCATTGGTGTCCGGATCATCGAAATTGAAGACCGCCTTGGCATCCGGCCCCAGGGACCATTCCGAGTTGTCGATGTGAATCACGAAGGAATACCGTCCCGCCACCCCGATACCGAAGGAAAGTGTCGGTGTCCATACCCGGCCCTCGGCGCTGGTGTTCGGTCGCTCATTGCCAATCCCGAGAATCATCGGGTCCGCCACCGCCACGCTGAACAGGGGAGAATTCGCGAGGGCCACGTTGTCCTCCGCGTAGCCGATCAGGTGCGCTGCTTCTTCCGCGATCACCCCGGCCAGTTCGTCCCCGTATTCCTCCACCGTCATCCCGTCCCGCCAGATTGTTTCCGCGAAGACAAGGGCGTTGTCGGACTGATCCTGGTTTCCGACATCGACTTGTTCGGCGAGCCCTCGAAAACTGCCCCACTCGGCAAATGCCTCGTTGGTGCCGCCGACAAAGATCGTGGAGAACTCCGATGATCCAGTCGGAGTTTCCTGGGTGAACGAAATTCCAGCCGGACCGAAAAGTTCGTTCAGTTGGTGGACGATCCCTGCAAGAAACTCAGCCCGTTCTTCAGAAGTGAGTCCTTCGATCGCGAGGGCAGGAATCTCGAGACCGGAAATCGTTCGGGGTCCGTCGTAGTCGATGTCCGACGCCCCATCAAAATCGAGGAAGAAAACCTGGCCGGCGCTGGCGCCTTCGCTGCCCTCGGTGAGGACCAGTCCAGGGAGTTCGGGGAGCGGTCCTGTGACCTCGCTGTCTGCTCCGACCGGGGAGTCGGAGATCCCGGCCTCTCCCGAGCCGATTTCGTTGGTTTCGATGCCTTCGACGGGGCTGTTTTCGAGCGCAGAGCCTCCCGTCACGGCGCCATCGGAGCCGTTACTGAAAGTGAAAAAATTCAGGTTAACTAATTCATTTTGAGCGCCTCCCAAAGCGGGCGGAGCCTTGTTTCTGGGAACCTGAACATCCTGGTTCGTGAAATCGTCCGCCTCGGTCGGTTGCGGAGAGCTTTCCTCGCCCGTGGACAGAACCGGCTCGGAAATCGGCGGCAGGACTTGGCTTTCCTCGGCCCCGGAGACGGCGTTTTCGATCGCCTGTTCTGTCTCCTGGGCGGGACTTGAAAGGGTGGAATCCTGGGCCGCAGAGGGGTCCTCGGCGGCCGTTTCCACCCCGTCGAAAAGGTCGTCCTGACTCCCGGCATCGTTACCGGAAACCACCGGGGCAAGCGCCTCCTCGGCGGGCGTCCGGGCATCTTCCTGGAAGGCGGATTCCTCCACCACTTCGAGAGTGGAAAGCTCGGGATCGGCTACGAACTCACCCGGCACATCGACGGGCGCTGCCGACAAAAGCACCCGCGGCTCCAACTGCTCGAGCTGAAACAGCCGACGGCGACGGTGACATTCGGACCGAAGTTCCGCACCGGATTCCGACTCGGCGAGCGCGGTCTCCGGCCTGTGGTTGAAGAAAAACATCGATTGGAGGAGGGCGCCGGAGCATCGCCTGGCACAACCATTCAGGTTACATCAGGTCTCTCATCCGAGCCTAATTCAGTCAAAACAAATCGAGTGAAAATCTCGTAACCGAGAATCAAGGCTGCGCACCCTCCCCAAAGATATGGGCAGCAAGTGCTGGTCCTTCACCTTTCTTATCCGCACCTCCGTCAGAACTCTTTCGGATCTTTTTGAAAAATCAGGATTTTTTCGCGAATCCGAGAGATTT
>JAUIGT010000522.1 GCA_030432615.1 Verrucomicrobiia bacterium | reverse complement strand
GAAGCCGTGCGCCAGGGGAAGCATGTCTTCATGGAAAAGCCGGTCGCTTCCGATGTCGCGGGCATCAGGCGCGTGCTCGAAGCCGCCAAGGTGGCGAAGGAAAAGAACCTCAAGGTCGGGGTCGGTCTCCAGCGCCGTCACCAGCCCGCTTACCAGGAAATCGTGAAGCGCATCCAGGATGGCGCGCTGGGAGACCTGCAATTCCTCCGCGTTTTCTGGGACGGATCCGCCCGCGCCGGCAAGGAGCGCGAGGCCGGGGAAACGGAACTCCAGTACCAGATCCGGAACTGGTACTACTTCACCTGGCTGTCGGGTGATCACAACGTCGAGCAGCACGTCCACAACCTCGACGTCGCCAACTGGATCCTGAACGCCACCCCGATTCGTGCCCAAGGCATGGGGGGGCGCGAGGTCCGCAACAAGGACATCAACGGGCAGATTTTCGATCACCATTTCGTGGAGTACGAGTATGCCGACGGCACCCGCATGTGGAGCCAGGCTCGACAGATTCCCGGGTGCTGGCGAAGCGTCAGCGAGCACGTCCACGGCACCTTGGGCGTGGCCGACCTCGAGGCGCGCAATTTCTCGATTTCCGGCCCCAACGAACACGCGATCCGTCTCCGCAAGGGCGAGGATGGCCACCAACTGGAACACTACCCGTTGTTCCAGGCCATCCGCGAGGACCTGCCCTACAACGAGGCCGAGCATGGCGCCAATGCCACCATGACCGCGATTCTCGGTCGCATGACCAACTATTCCGGCCAGGTGGTGACCTGGGAGGAAGCCATGGCCAGCGACCTGAAGCTCGTCCCCGACGACCTCGTCGATTTCAGCTCCGAAGCTCCCGTCCAACCCGACGCCGACGGCCGCTATCCTGTCGCCGTCCCCGGGGTCACCAACCCGTACGAGGTGTGGTATTGAGCTTGGGGCTTGGGGCTTGGGGTGCAGTCGGCGCGGCGCAGTCAGAACATAGGTAATACTTCTGGTTCTGCGCTGGCGCGTTGAGGCGGAATGCCCATGCGCGAGGCATGGTTTTGGGTGAGGGCGAAGGCAAACCGTGCTCGGGAGATCCCTCGGCTTCGCTCGGGATGACAAGGGTAGTGAGCGGGCTGGAATGCTGGAATGCTGGAATGCTGGAATGCTGGAATGCTGGAATGCTGGAATGCTGGAATGCTGGAATGCTGGAATGCTGGAATGCTGGAATGCTGGAATGGCGGGCTTAGCCCCGGAGGGGCGACAAGACGGTAGCCGGTGGTGGAGCGAAGCGGAACCACCGGAGCCCCGAGAACCAAAACACCGGGAGCCCCGGAGGGGCGGCGAGAGAGCTGCGTCTGCCTCGACGCTTTGGGTGGCGTCGGGCGCCGATCGTGAATCCGGTGCCCCGAAATTCTCCCCCTTGGAAATCGGTGGCTTGCGCCGTATGATGCCCATTTCCCTCCCCATGTTCGACGTTCGCGAGAAACCCCAGATGGTCGAGCGCGCCTTTCTCATCGGCGTGTACTTCGATCGTGCCGAGGCCGACGAAGCCGAGAGCCTGCTCGTGGAGTTGGGCGAACTCGTCGGCACGCTCGGGATCGGCGTGGTCGGGACCGCCTGTGTCTTCGTGCGTGATCGGAACATCCGCTACCTCACCGGAACCGGAAAATGCACCGAGCTGATCGAGCAGGCGAAGGAACTCGAGGCCGACTGCATCGTCTTCGACAACGAACTCGCCCCCATGCAGCAACGGACCTGGGAAGAGGAATCCGGCGTGACCGTGATCGATCGCGAGGAAGTCATTCTCGATATCTTCAAAATGCGGGCCCAGACCAAGGAAGCGCGACTCCAGGTCGAGTTGGCGCGGATGGAATACTCGTTGCCCCGCCTGGCACGGATGTGGAGCCACCTCGACCGCCAGCGCGGCGCCGCCGGCGGGGGGAAAGGAGGGGGCGGAGCGGCTCGTGGGGAAGGGGAACAGCAGATCGAGGTCGACCGCCGGCTCGCCCGCAAGCGCATCGATCGGGTGAAACGCGAACTCGAGGCCGTGCGGCAGAATCGCGAGACCCAGCGCAAACAGCGCACCGACACCGGCATCCCGCACGCGGCGATCGTCGGCTACACCAACGCGGGGAAGTCGAGCCTGCTCAACAAGCTCGCCGGCTCGGAGGTGCTGGCCGAGGACAAGCTGTTCGCGACCCTCGATCCCACCACCCGGCGGGTGCAATTGCCGGATGGTCAGCCTCTGCTGATGACCGACACCGTCGGTTTCGTGCGCAACCTGCCGCACCGTCTCGTCGAGGCCTTCAAGGCGACGCTGGAGGAGGCCGTGCTCGCCGACTTTCTCATTCACGTGCTCGATGCCAGCGCCGAGCGGATCTACGAATTCTACCAGACCACCGTCGATGTGCTCGCGGAACTCGGAGCCGGCGACAAGCCCACCGTGGTCGTCCTGAACAAGTGCGACCTGCTCTTCGATGATCCCGACCGTCTCCACGAGCTGAAGGCCCATTTCAACGGTGCCGCCGTCTTCATTTCCGTGCACAGCGGCGAAGGGCTCGACGACCTGGTCAACCGGCTCAACGATCTTCTCGTCGATCGCGTCGCCAAGCTCCGCCTCCGCATTCCCCAGTCCCGACAGGACCTCGTGGCCCTGCTGCACCGCGAGGGAAAGATCCTCGCCACGGATTACGAGGGAAACGATGTTCTCCTGACCGCGGTGGTGCCGAACGCGCTACGGCACCAGTTCGAGGAGTTCGTGGAAATGCAGGCGGAGAAGACGAGAGCAGCCGGTGCCTCGGCGTAGTCGATGGCCGTCGAGGCTGCGGCTACTGAACGATCTCCAGCTCGAAACCACCCGGCACCTTGGTGACCGGACCGTAGGCATCGAGGTCGATGATTCCCGAAATGGCACCCGTGATTTCCTCGGGTGCGCCGTGATACCGCTTCTCCAGGCTGGTTGCGATCTTCAACGGCCCGACTTCCAGCGGGAAATCGCTGAACTCGAGTTCCACCTGGCCGAGTTCGTCGCGGTCGGCCTCGATCTCGAAATCGATTTCGGTCCGAAAGGTGGCCGCGATTTTCCCCGCTTGGATCGCCCCGAATCGGAGCGCGGTAAGGTCCGCCGGGTTCTGCTCGCCGAACAAGCGCATCGAGGCATCGACTGATCCCGGTTTTGGCGCCCAGGGAAACTCATGGGACGAGTTCTCGAGATCCTGCCAGCTTTTCGCCGGCACCACGATCTGGCTGGCCCGGAAGAATGGCTTCTCGGTTTCTCCATCGAACTCCCCCTCCTCGAACTCGATCTCCAGGAAAAACTCCAGCCGGGGCTCGATCCCGGTGTGCGGCGATTCGAAGATCAGCTGGCCGAGCCGGCCGAGGGTGGGTTGGAAGATGGAGTTCATGATGAAATCTCTGCCGCCACAGGCATTACAATGCAACCTTCTCGCCCGGCACCGGAATCGTCACCTTCATCCGCGGGCGCTTCTCGGCCAGCTGATCGACGAACCATTGGCGGGCGGGCGCGTCGCCGTGGACGAGGAGGACGTGGCGCGGGTCAGTTCTCAGGATGAAGTCGAGCAGTTGCTCCCGGGGAGCGTGACCGCTGAAGTCGTATTTTTCGACGCGACAATCGACGGGCAGGCGGCGACCGGAATCACGATCGTTGAGCGACACCTTTTCACCGGGCTCGGCGGCGAGGATGCGGCCGCCGGGAGTACTCGGGTCGGCGTAGCCGACGAAGAGGATGGCGTTGTTCGGATCGGGCAGGAAATGGTGGGCGAACTTGTTGGACACGGTGTTCTCGGACATCATGCCGCTGGAAATCGCATAGATGCGGCCGGGACCGTAGGGCGGCAGGGGATCCTTGCGCGAGGGCATCACCAGCTCGGGGAAATGGTCGAGGATGCGGAAGCCGCGGTGGTTGCGCCGGGCGCGGTCGGCGAGGTGATCGAAGAGCTTGGTGATCTTGGTGCTGAGCCCGCCGATGTGGACGGGCACGGAGGGCAGCTGGCCGGACTGGATGGCTTCGTGCAGGATCAGGAGCAGTTCCTGGGTCTTGCCGAGGGCGAAGACAGGCAGCATGACGGAACCGCCGCGTTCGAGCGTTTCGGCGATGGCGATGACCAGTCGTTCTATCTCGGAGTCGCGGGTATAGCCGGGCCGTCGTTCACTGTCGCCCCGGGTGGTTTCAATGATGAGGGCGTCAAGTTTCTCGCCGTCGAGATCGGAAAAATCCGCGGCGGCGCAGAGCGTCTGGTCCTCGAAATGGACGTCGCCGGTGTAGAAGACGGTGCGCCCGGCATCGCGAAAAACGACGCCGGCGGCGCCAAGTACATGGCCGGCGGGCAACAGGCTGGTGGCGAGACCGCCATCGGGTCCGAGACTGAATCGCTGGCCG
>JAUIGT010000020.1 GCA_030432615.1 Verrucomicrobiia bacterium | reverse complement strand
AGATTGCTCAGGGTCTCGGTGCGAACCTTGAGGATATGAAATCTCTTGTCGAGGTGAAGGGTGACTCTGCTCGGCTTCTCTCGGTCGCAGAGCGAACAACTTTTCTCTTCGGCAAAGATCATGAGGGCGCGCCCTATAGCGAGCGCCGAAAGAAACAATCCGCTCAGATGGATCTTTTTGCCGAGTTGACCCAGGAAGGCGTTTCTGAGGAAACGTGGGAAGAGAAAGCCGTAACGAAGATTGGAGACACGGCTTTGGATCGCGTCCACCAGAGTATGATTCTCTTTGCCTCTGGTCGCGGGGAGGCCATGAAGCGATTCCTGATCGAAGACGGTGCAGGCCGAGATCCCCGGTTTTGGGACCTGGCGCAGGCGCTTTCGGCCCTCTACCCATCGGCGACAGACGAAAAGCGGTGGGTGGATGGCGTACTCGCTCGAAAGAAAGGACTCGGACTTTGACCGCCAATGCCACAGAGACCTTTCGCACGGCGTTTCAACAGCTCGCAGCCGATGACCTGCACGGGGACGCACTGAAGGCGGCGGCAAGCGAGGGCATTCTCCGGGACTGGACGACGGCCCTGACGAGCGTCGCCGTGGCGACTTGTCGCGAGGTCGGTTGGCGAGCTTCGGCGAAAGGTCATTCCTCCCGACTCCTTCCGATACGGCGCAGCGAGTACCTCGCCCTCGACCTGATGGCCTTCGCGCCGGGCGATGCTCGCTGGTTGTTCCCCATGGCGGCGATGGAGTTCGAGAACAGCCGTCGGGAAGATCAGATTGCTTATTCACTGTGGAAAGTGATTTGCGTCAGGGCGGATCTTCGGGTCGTCTTTTGCTATCGGCGGGAGGCCAACCAGGCGAGCGAACTCGTTCGCTCCCTGACCAAGCAGGTCGTCGAGGCCATGAGCTTGGAAGGCCGCGTTGCACTGGAGGGCGAAACGGTCATCGTCGTTGGCTCCAGGAGCGACGCGGAGACCTTTCCGTTCGGTTACTTCTCCTGGTGGAAACTGGATACCAACACCGGAAAATTTTCACGAATCTGAAGAAACTATGAAACTCAAACCCTGGTATGATGTCGTCAAACCGCGTGAGGATCTGCGCGAAGGAAAGTCGCAGGATGCCTCCGAATTCGCTGTCCATCTGGACCGCGTCCGTGACGGCACGGGCCGCAAGGATTACACCGATCCGGAGCAGTTCTTCGCCAAGACCTTCCTGGCGACGAATCTCCTCGACCTCGCCTCTCAGGTTGTGCGCCGGATGGCCGGAGAGACGAGTCACACCTCCCCGGTTTTCAACCTCGCGACCAACTTCGGTGGTGGTAAGACCCACGCGCTGACGCTCCTCTACCACCTCGTCAAAAACGGTCCGAGTTCCCAAGGCTGGGTGGGCGTGAATCAGATCCGCACGAAGGCGCAGATCTCAGCGATTCCCCAAGGCAACGTGGCTGTGTTCGTTGGGACCGAGTTCGACTCGCTCGCCGGGCGCGGAGAGGAAGGCGAACCTCGCCGGACCACCCCTTGGGGAGAGATCGCCTGGCAGCTGGGTGGGGATGCGGCGTATCAGCTCGTGAAACAGCACGACGAAAAGCGGATCGCTCCGGGCGGAGATGTGATCCGCAAGATCCTGCCGGATGACCAGCCTTGCCTGATCCTGATGGACGAGCTGATGAATTACATGAGCCGCTTCCGCCGGGAAGGATTGAACGACCAGCTCTACGACTTCCTCATGAACCTGTCGGGAGCGATGAACGAGCGGTCCGTCCTCGTGGTGTCCGTGCCGGCCTCCCTCGACCTGGAGATGACCGCCGACGATCAGGCGGACTACTCTCGGCTCACCAAAATGCTCGACCGTGTCGGCAAGGCGATGACGATGACGGCCGGGGCAGAAACGAGCGAGATCATCCGCCGCAGGTTGTTCGAATGGGACACGCGGGCGCTGGGATCAGATGGCCGGGTGCTCCTCCCGGAGAAGGCCAAGGATGCCTGCCACGAATACGCAAGATGGATGTCGGACTACGCCCAACAGCTGCCCGGAACCATTCCGGTCGATCACGCCCGGGCCTACTTCGAATCCTGCTATCCGTTCCACCCAACCGTGCTCTCCGTTTTCGAGCGAAAGTGGCAGGCGGTTCCGAAGTTCCAGCAGACCCGAGGCATCCTCCGGATGCTGGCGATTTGGATTTCGCACGCTTACACGGCAGCCTACAAGAAGGCGCATCCCGATCCGCTGATCACGCTCGGAACCGCGCCCCTCGACGATGCGATCTTCCGCGCCGCAGTGTTCGAGCAATTAGGCAGCCGGGCGCTTGAGACGGCGGTAACCACTGACATCGCTGGACGGAAGGACTCCCACGCGGTCGCGTTGGACGCTGAGGCGATCGAATCGATCCGGCAGGAGCGGCTCCACCAGAAGGTGTCCACCGTGGTGTTCTTTGAGTCGAACGGCGGCACGGCGAAGGGCGAGGCGACGGTGCCGGAGATCCGCTTGGCCACTGGCCATCCCAGTCTCGACCTTGGCAACATCGAAACCGCTCTCGATGCCCTTGTGGACAAGAGCTATTACCTGATCGTCGAGAAGAAGAACTACAAGTTCAGCCTCAAGGAGAATCTGAACAAACGGTTCTCCGACAAGAAGGCGAACATCAAGGGGCCGGCGATCTCCGAAGTGATCAACCAGGAGATCCAAAAGGTGTTCGCGCCCAAGGACGGCGTTGATCGCGTGTTCTTCCCCGAGAAGAGCCTGCAGATTTCCGACCGCCCGGCGATTACCTTCGTGATCGCCGACCTCGATCATACCGTCGACGAGGGCGCCGCCACGCGGGCCTACGTCGATACCATGACGAAGGAGTGCGGCACGTCAGCCCGGACGTTCAAGAGCGCTGTCGTGTGGGTGCTCCCCGACAGCCCTCACGCTCTGCGCGACGAGGCCAGGAAGCTCCTCGCTTGGAGCGCGATTGATGAAGACTCTGGCGAGCTGAAGCTCGACGAGGGCCAGCAGCGGCAATTGGCGGAGAACCTCAAGAAAGCGCGCCGCGATTTGAAGGAAGCGGTGTGGCGTTCCTACAAACACGTTTGCTTGCTCGCCAAGGATGGCTCGATGCGCCAAATCGATCTCGGCCTGGTTCATTCCAGTGCGGCAACCACTCCCATCGAAAACATCCTGAACCGGCTGACCGCCGATGGCGACTTCGACAAGGGAATATCGGTGAGGCTCCTTCTGAAGAACTGGTCAGGCGCATTCGTTGAATGGCCCACCAAGGCCGTCCGTGATGCCCTTTACGCTTCGCCTCAGTTCCCGCGCATCATCCAGGGGACGCAGGCGATCCAGGACACGATTGCAAGAGGGGTAGGTGATGGGGAACTCGCCTACGTCAGCAAGACCAGCGACGGTAAGTATCAGCCGTTCGTGTTCAAGCAGGCGGTGAGCCCGGTGGAGATCGAGATCTCGGACGACGTCTGCATCGTGAAGCGGGAGGTAGCGGAAGCCTATCAGCAAAGCCAAGCCCAGGCGGCTCAGCCAACGCCAGGAACCGGGGGCGAGACAGGAGGAACCGGTGGTTCAGAGCCCGATCCGTCAACTGGCGGAGGCGGATCGGAAGGGGAGCCGGGCACTGGAGGTGGCGAACCCGAACCGACATCTACGCAGGGCGAGCTCTTCCCTCACGTCCAGTGGACGGGTGAAGTGCCGGCCCAGAAGTGGATGAATTTCTATACTCGGGTCGTCTCGAAATTCGCCACCGGTCAAGGCCTGAGCCTCCAAGTCAGCTTCAAAGCTGCACCGGAGGGAGGAGTCTCGAAACAAAAGGTCGAGGAAGCCCGGGCGGCTCTTCGGGAGTTGGGTCTCGATGGCGAGGTGGAGACTAAATGATCGAATTCTTCGCGCCAAGCCATCAATTCACCCCACTACGTCGAACTGGCCCAGCTTCTCGGCTGCGTCGCGTAAAGCCGAGTCGCCGATGCTGACGTAGACCTCGTGGATCTCGTCGGAGTCGTGGCCGACCAGTTCCTTGGCGACCGCGGCGGGCACACCGCCCTCGTGGAGGAACGATGTGGCGGTGCGCCGCAGGCTGTGGAATGTCAGCGGGCTTCGGCGGCGCCGAGCGTTGCCGTCTTGGCGCGCGCGGTGGCTGACCTTCTCCCGCAGCCCGGCCTGCGCGAGGAGGTCGCCGAACTGGTTCGACAGGCTGCCGGATTTGCCTTGGTTCTCGACGATAGCAAAAGCGCGCGGGTGGAGCGGGGCGGTGGGGTCGTCGGTAGCGGGTAGCGATTCGATGTGCCGCAGGAGGGGGGAGGGGATGGGGATGATCTGCCGGCGCCCCGTCTTCTTGGTCACCAGCCGGACCTCGTTACGCACGGTGTCGATGTTCTGCCAAGTGAGGGTCGCGATGTCGCCGATCCGCTGTCCGGTATAGAGGCCGAAGTAGATCATGCTCTGCCACTCGTCGTCCGCGACGGAGAGGACGGCGCGGAGTTCGGCGAGGGTGAAGGGGCGCAGCTTCGCGGTGGGCTGTGCCCGCACCACCTCGACGAACTCCGTCGGGTTGTCCTCGATGAGGTGGTCGCGCATCGCGTCTTTGAAAAGCATCCGCACGCACTTGAGGCTGTGGTTCGCGGTCTTGGCAGCGACCCGCCCCGCCTCCGCGTCGCGGAAGGCGGTGATGTCGTCCCGGGTGACCTCGGCGATGTCCCTCCCCGCGCGTTCGCCGAGGAACCCGAGGAACTTGCTCGTCGCGGTGCGGTAGAAGGCGTAGGTCGCCGGGGAGGTCGCGCCTTTCTTCCGGGTGAGCCAGCGCTCGACGTGTTCGGCGACCGTCGACGAGGGGAGGCTTTCGCCCACGATCTCCTTGTGAAGCTCGACTATCACCCTGCGGACATGGCGGGCCGTGGTCTGCCGCGTCGCCGCCTCCTCGAAGGCCTCGGCGACCTTCATCGCCTGTTTGCGATTCTTCTCTTTCGCTTCGATCCGCGTGCTCCGGTTCCGGCGCCGCCCCTCCACGTCATAGAAGCGCGCCATCCAGAATTTCGACTCGGGGTGTTTCCAAAGAAAAGCCATCTAAGACCTAAGCTAAGACCATCCGGCGAAGTTTGTCGAGATCCGAGAGGAATGAAATGCCTAAAAAACAAGGGATATAGACAGTGCTGGACGTCGCGGGACACCCGTTTTTGGAAACAGGGGTTCGACTCCCCTCGCCTCCACTTAACTCGTTGAAAAAAAAATGGGTTGCGTCGCAAAAGAATAACGGGCAAATCCCCCCCGCCTCAGGGGGTCTGTGTCACAATCTCCTGGTATTACTGGATTCCGATAGGATCAAATCTGCAAATTGGAGTGCATTTTGGGGCGCAAACCGTGTGGTAGGCGTGTGGCAGGAGGGGGCTGAAGTTTTACCTGGCTCCTGCAAAAACCACCGAATTCGGTTCAGGGATCGTGATTTCGCCTTCGAGGCGCCGCAGTTCACCGGCCACTTGATCGATCTGGAACACGACCAGGTTGTCGCTCTTCAAATTCGAGCAGATCAGGTATTCGCCGGTTGAATCGAAGACGAAGCTCCACGGACTTTCCCCGCCAGTTGGGATGGATTGCAGCTTCGTCAATGTTCCGTCGTCGCCAATCCGGTAGCCGGCCAGGCTGTCGTGGTTTCGGTTGGAGGCGTAGAGGAATTTGCCATTCGGGTGGAGGAGGATTTCCGCGGAATGATTCTGTGGGCCGTCGTAGTCGGATGGAATCGTGGGGATTGCCTGGAACTCGGAAAGGCCGCCGTCGCCGTCGTGACGAAACGCGACGATCGACGACCCTTTCTGGTTCAACACATAGAAGATGCTGGAATCGACGTTGGGAATGAGGTGGCGCGGGCCGAGAAAGGAATCCGAGGTGACGAAGCTGCGTTGGGACAGCGCACCGGTTTTCGCATCCACATCGAACACATAGACGCGGTTGTTTGCGATATCCGGAACGAAGGCGAGCGTCTCATCGTGATTGAATTCCACGTCGTGGGCACGGGCGATGTCGGATTTCCCTCGGGGAAACCGGGGCAGGGTGACGTTCGAAACCAACTCCCGAATGCTTCCGTCCTCGTTAAGTCGGTAGCTCGCCACCACGCCTCTTCCGAAGGAGGCTCCGAGGAGCGTCCGTCCGTCCTTCGAAATGGCCAGGCTGCAGAAGTGATCGACCTCCAGGGGGACTCGATTCAATTCCCGTAGGCTTCCGTCCGGCAGAATCTCGAGAGCGATCAGTTCACCGTTTTCTTTTCCTCCTGCGGCGGAGCTGACAACCATCGTCTCGTTTCGGAGCCCAAGGACGAGGCAGGTATTGCCCGGCAGGCTGAAGACTTTCCGGGCATCTTCCAACTTGCCGTCCGCGAACCCGGCGGCATGGACGCCTCCTTTTCCGTCACGGTCTCGAGATGCGATGTAGATCGTGTCACCGGCCATCGAAATGCCGGCCGGGATGGCCAGGGCCATTCCCATCAGAGCCGAGCGTGGGATCAGTGAATGAAGCGACATGAAGACAATCGGTTGAACAGGTTCCCCTGTTTCGGGGCGGGATTTCTGACACTTTTTTGTGTCAGTTTGCGAACGGCCAACAGTTGGTAATGAAAGTGGGAAGTTCTTCAACAGATCCCGGCGACCTCGAAGCCTTCGGCCAACTGGTCGAGGAGCATCAGGCAATGATTCGTGCCTTCGTGACGGCGCGGATCGACGATCCGTTCGAAGCCCAGGACATCGCCCAGGAAACTTTCCTGATCGCCTTCCGCAAGCTGCCGGGAATCGACCAGTCCCGCTCGCTGCGTCCCTGGCTTTGCACCATCGCGGCCAATCTTGTCAAAAATTTCCGGCGCAAGCGCCGCGCTCATCCGGTGGGCGGAAGCAGCGACGCCATACTCGATCTGCTCGACGCTGAGATCGAGGCCTTGCCGCCGGCGTGGCAGGAAGATTCCGTCGCGGAGGCGCTCAAGCATTGCCTGGCGCAGTTGGGTGACAGTGCCCGCCATCTCATCCGCCTGCGCTATGAAGAGGGGCACGGCATTGCCGAGATTCGCCAGCGGGCGGGCGGAAAGCATTCCACCATCACGATGAAATTGCATCGGCTGCGCGATCAATTGCGCGTCTGCATCGAGAATCAACTGAAGGAGGCGCCTCATGGATAACGCGGAACGGGAAAGGTGGATTGCGGCGTGGTTCGACGGCGAATTGCCGGAGGCGGACGCGGCCGGGCTGGCGGCGGAACTGGATCGGGACGAGGAGTTTCGGGCGCTGGTCGCGAAAGAATTGGTGGTGCGGCGAAATCTCGCGCAGGGCCAGGTGCCCGAGGGCGATTTTTCGAGGCAGGTGGTGGAGACGATTCGCCGCGTGGAGGAACCGGATGCGCTGGTGGATAATGTCGTCACCCGTTTGAAATTTCACCGGAAACGACAACGCCTGGCCACCTGGGGCACCGCCGGGTTGGCGGCGGCCGCGTTGCTCGTCGCGGGCTTCCTTTTCATGATCCGCTCGAATCCGAGTGATACAGGAATCCGGGTCGTCGCGGCCGAGAGCATCGGCACATTGAAATTGGAACGGCTCTATGGCGGAGAGCGGGTGCGACTGAAGAACGGTCTCATGGAGATCGAGTTGACCTCGAAATCGCGCGTCGTGATCGAAGGACCGGCCGCGTTCGCGATCCCGTCACCGGATTTCGTGAAGCTGACGCGCGGACGTTGCTTCGCAGAGATGGAGAAAGGCGAATCCGGTCTGCGGATCGAGACCCCGAGCGGCGACGTGCTCGACCTGGGGACGAAGTTTGCCGTCGATGTCAGATCTCCGGAGACGATGGAGGTGCACGTGTTCGATGGCGAGGTTGAGTTCACGGCACGCGGCGGGCGCACACGGCTCGAGCAAGGAAGAGCGATGGTGCTCGATGCGTCGGGAGCACAGGACATCAGAGAAGCCCGTCCCGAGCGATTCATCTCTTCAGTGCCGCGTGGAGCTGGTAGCGACGCTACGTTTGTCCACTGGCCGTTCGATGACGGGAAGGGCAGGTCCGTTTCGGCCGAGGGAAACCTGGAGCCGGTCACCGAGGCTTCAGGCACTTTCATGTCCGGCTCGGGTGAAGGCAGTGTCGAACCGGAATGGGTCGACGGCGTCTTCGGCAAGGCCATCGAATTCAGCGGCACGGGCGAGTGGGTGAGCACGGGGCATCCGGGAGTCGCCGGCCACGATGACCGGACGGTGGCCTGCTGGATTCGTCTGCCGGCTGGCGAAGTGGAATCGAACGAAACGCCGCTGGTTTCCTGGGGACTAAAGACGATGGAAAGCGGTCCCGGAAAATCGTGGATGCTCGCTGTGGGCCGGAAGGCGAAGTCGAAACCGGAGATCTACGGGCGCCTGCGGCTCTGCGTGGGAGGCCAGTCCATCTTTGGCACGACCAACCTGCGTGACGGGCGCTGGCACCACGTCGCCGCGGTGACGACCCAGGGGGCGTCGGGACCGGTGGCACTCCTCTACGTCGATGGCCAGTTGGAGAACGTCATTCGCGACACCCTGGAATTCATCGAAACGGAGACCGACGCGTCCGAATCGAAGCCCGTCCATTTCGGCCATCAACTGTTTCGCTACCAGCGCTTCATGCGCGGAACTCTGGATGAGGTGTATCTCTTCGATGCGGCCCTGTCCGGCGACCAGGTTCGCGCACTCATGCGGGGCGAAGCGTTTTCCGAGCCGGAGTAAGACGAGCTTCCCTGAATTCACAGACACTTGTCCCAACCACAAACCTCGACATCAAGATCTCCATGAAAAGAAAGGTACGCACACTGGTGACCCTGGCCCTACTCGGGCTTGGCGGCTTGGCGGCGTCTGACGAGAAGAGCGCGCCGGAGATCCCCGGCCTGCCGGATGACGTGAAGCCTCGCCTGGTTCTCAGCGACTCCTTCGAGCGCGAAAAACTGACGAAAACGACGGAGTATCCCGGCGAGTGGAGATCGCGGGACAAGCAGGTCGCCAACGGTCACACGGTCGCACTGACAGACGGGCGCCTGGTCGTCAAGCACCTCCCCGGCAAACACCCCTTGATTGTCTTCTACAATCTCGCCGAGGAGGATCACGTGCGGGACGTGGCCCTGTCCGTCCGCTTCCGTCTGGAGGGTGAGGAAGATGGCATCTGCGTCGGATTCAACGGCGAGAATTCGACTGAAGGTCATGCCCGGGTGTGCGGAGTGAAAGTCGATGCCTCCGGTTTCGGGGTCAGCGATGCGACTGGGAAAGGGGAACACCCGCAGCGCAGCATCGAAGCCGCCATCGAACCGGGTGCCTGGCACACGGTCTGGCTGGTGATCCGGGGAGAAACCGCCACCGTCCGGGTCGATGAACGGGAACCGATCACCCTTGAATCGAAGGGCCTTGCCTGCGTCAAGAATACCGTGAAGTTCGGGCCCTCGAAGGGCGGCTCCATCGAGGTTGACGAGGTGAAGCTGTGGTCGCTGGGCGGCAGGTGAGAAGAATTCGATTTTCAAAATCAATCCGTGTCAAAAACGTTCTCCCGAAACAGCTATGTCCGACCGATGATCTTTTCTCGCCTGAGTTTCCGCCACCTTCCAGCCTGCCTTGTCGGTGTCGCGTCGTTCTGGATCGTCGCCGGCCAGCCATCTTCAGCAGCTGACGATTTTGAGAAATCCCTGCGTCCCTTTTTCAAGGAACACTGCATCCGCTGTCACGGCCCGGAGAAGGAAAAGGGAAGCGTTCGGTTGGATGAACTACCGGCGGTGATCGATGACGACTACTCCGCCGAAGCGTGGCAGGAAGTGCTCGACGTGCTGAATGGCGCGGAGATGCCGCCGGAGGATGAGCCTCAGCCGAAGACCGCGGAACTGGCGGAGGTCATCGCGGCGATGACGGATGGCTTGTTCGAGGCGCGGAAACGGCTGGTCGATTCGGAGTCGGTCACGATCCGCCGCCTGAACAAGCGCGAATACGCCAACACGATCCGCCACCTGCTGGGGGTGCCGGTCAACACCAATGACCTGCCCTCCGATGGCACGCTGGATGGCTTCGACACGGTCGGTGATGCCCATTTCATGTCGGTGCCGCAGTTCGAAACGTATCTCAAACTCGGGCGGGTCGCGCTGGATCGCGCGCTGGTGGCGGGGCCTCGCCCCGAGCAGCGGATCAGCCGGGTCGAGCCGGAGAGGGAGCGGAACCAGAAGGCGGAAGCGACGCTCGCTTCCGCGGAAAACGCTGAGAATCCCAAGTCGCGGGATTTCCTGATCCGCTCACGGGAGTACCTGGCGCAGCCTGCCGCAAAGACCGGCTTTATCCTCGATCTCACGCAGCGCCCCTTCGGTGGTCAGGCTCACGACAAGGTCTGGGTGAATGTGCCGCGGGTGCCGCGGGAAGCCGAAGAAGTGAGAACCGCGAGACTGGGCGATCCCATCGGCCGCTACGTGGCTCGCTTCCGCGCCGGCCTGACCTGTGAGCCGCGAGACGGCGAGAAGCTCTTCGTAGAACTGGTGCGCACCGACGCCTTCAACATGCAGGTGAAGTATGTGTTCCCGCTGGGAACCTTCGAGATCACTCGCACGATGGATGATCCCCACGTGTTCGAAGTGCCGTTCGTGAATCTTGGCGAGATGGACGACAAGATCGCCGTCAAGATCAGCAAGGTCCGTTCGGACGGCGTCGTCGAGGACAAACCACGACGGGGTGCGTCGGTCGTACCAGATTCCACCGAGGAGGCCCATGTCTGGGTTGACTGGGTGGAAGCCGAGGGGCCCTTGTTGGACGAATGGCCTCCGAAAGCGTGGCAGGAAACCCTTCCCAAGGGGAAAACGGTTGGGACGGCCCAGGAATCCGACTACGCCCGCGAGATCATTGTTGGGTTTGCGAAACGGGCCTTTCGTGGTCGCCTGCCTGACGCGGCGTATCTCGACCGGTTGCAGGCGATCTACGAGGATTACCGAGCGACCGGCTCGCCGTTCGTCGAAGCGATCAAGGAACCGCTGGCGGTGATCCTCGCTTCTCCGAGCTTCGTCTATCTCGTTGAACCAACGGAATCGGACGAGAGCCGACCGCTTACGGATCTGGAACTGGCTTCCCGGCTCTCGTATTTCCTCTGGAGTCATCCGCCTGACGAGGAACTGCTCCGGCTGGCAGAATCGAATCGCCTGTCCGACCCCGGGATTCTCCGGAACCAGGTCGAGCGCCTGCTGCATGATCCGAAGGCGGACGAGTTCAGCGGAGCCTTCATCAGCCAGTGGCTGGAGCTTCCCTGGCTTGACATGATCGTGGTGAACGAAAAGAAATTCACCGATTTCAACGAGACAGTGAGGAACTCGTTTCGCGAAGAACCGGTCGCCTTCTTTCGCGATCTTATCCGGCACGACCTCAGCGTGGCGAACCTGATCGACTCGGACTTCGTCGTGATCGACAGCGTGCTGTCGCAATTCTACGGGATCGAATTGTCGGCGAAGGACCGCGGCTTTCAAAAGGTCGGACTGTCTCCGGAGTCGCCGCGCGGCGGACTTCTCGGGACCGGAGCAGTGCTCACCATGACGGGCACCGGCGAGCGGACCTCTCCGGTCGAACGCGGCGTCTTCGTCTATTCGAAAATGCTGGGGAGAGACATCCCGCCACCACCGCCTAACGTGCCTCAACTGGTGGTTGAAGACGGTTCCGTATTGACCGTTCGCGAGACGTTGGAGCTTCACACCAGCAAGGCGCAGTGCGCCTCCTGTCATCGCCGGATGGATCCGCTCGGCTTCGGGCTGGAGCATTTTGACGCCATCGGCGTCTGGCGGGAAGGTGAACGCAAACCGGCCTCGGATGGTCCGCGCCGGCAACGCCGGGCAGGCGGCGAGTTGCTGCCGATCGACGCGACGGGCGCGATGCCGGATCGGCAGCGTCAATTCGACGGCCACGAAGAGCTCAAGGCGCATCTCATGGAAGATGGCGACGCCATGGCGAGAGGCTTCCTGCGATCCCTTTTGACCTATGCCCTCGGGCGCCGGGTGGGATTTGCCGACGGCCCCTTTGTCGACGAACTGCAGGCCCGGTGGAAGGCCGACGGCTACGGGATGCGGACGCTGATTCATATCGTCGTCCAGAGCGAACCGTTTCAGCGAAAGTAATCCTCACCGAATTTAAGCCCGAACAATCATGAATCTGAAATCGAAACTCTCCCGTCGGCACCTTCTGCGTGGCGCCGGTGCCACTGTGGCCCTGCCACTGCTCGAATCGTTCGGCGGCTCCTCAGTGCTGGCTGCGTCCCCCGCGCCGCCGAAGCGACTGGTGTTTCTCAACTTCGGTTACGGTCCTTCGGAAGCCTGGTATCCGACGGAGACCGGGGCGAATTTCGCCTTGACCGAGGCGATGCAGCCGCTGGCCAAGCTGCGCGATTCGTTTTCCGTGATCAGCAACCTGACGAACGTGAAGGCCTCCGGCGTCGGTGCCCACTGGGGCGCGACGACCTGGCTGACGGGCGCCGATGTCCGCCGCACACCGGGGCGTGAATTTCACAATGCCATCTCCTGCGACCAAGTGGCGGCGGCCCACCTCGGTAAGGAGGTCCGCTATGCCTCATTGGCCCTCACCGGAACAGAGCAGGACGTGACGGGCGCCGGACCGGGGACCTCGCTTTCCTGGGACGAACTGGGCAACCCGGTCCAAGGCATCTCCGATCAGGTCGCTCTGTTCAGTCAGCTCTTCGGCGACGGCGGCATGACCCCCGCGGAGCGGCGTCATCACCTGAATCGCCACCGCAGCGTGCTCGATGCGGTTCGTGCCGACGCAAAGTCGGTCTCCGGCGTCGTCGGCACGCGGGATCGCGAAAAGGTGGACGAGTATTTCGAACTGATCCGCAACATCGAGAAGCGTATCGCCCGTGACGAGGAATGGCTCGAGCGGCCCAAGCCCGAGGCGCCGATCAGCGAACCGGTGGCGGGTTTGCAAGGCACGGAGCGAGTCGAGTTGATGTTCGATCTCATGCTCGCCGCGCTGCGCACGGATTCGACCCGGGTGATCACCTATCGGATGCCCACCAACAGCCTGCTCGATGAATTCGAGGCCGAAACCGGAATCCGCCGAGTCGGCGCTCACCCGATGACCCACTTCGGTGGAAAAGACTCCGATGCCTACCAGCAGCTCGTCTGGCGTGACCGGAAGATCTGCAGCCTCTTCGCGACCCTGCTCGAGAAAATGAAGGCTGTCGAGGAAGCTGACGGCAGCCGCCTGCTCGACAACACCCTGGTCGTCATGGGCAGCGGCCTCCACACCGGTCACAAGCGGCAGAATCTGCCCATCCTTCTCGGCGGTGGTGGAGCTTCCGTCACCCACGGCAGCAACTACTCCTACACCGCCAACGAATCCCGTCTCGCCAACCTCTGGCTCAGCATGCTGAAGTGGTCGGGCTGCCCGGTCGACTCGTTCGCCGACAGCGACGGGCCGCTGACGGAGATGTTTGGCTGACGGAATCGTGTTTGGTTCGAAAGGACCGGCGAGAAGCATGCCCTGGAGGTCGGAAGAATTCGGATTCGAATCGAATAATTGGCGTGTGGAAGGCGTGTGGCGAGTTGTTTTTTCGTCGTAACTCGTTGATAATGAGCAATACGTTTAGGGTTCGACTCCCCCCCGGGCGCCGCGTCGGCGGGATGCCGCGGAGCGGATTCGAGGCTCAGTCGTATTCGAGCACGCGGAGCCGGGCGAAACGCCGCTGCCCGATCGAGACGGGCACGATGTCGCGGGCGATGACAGTTCGCGGGGTCTCGAGGACCGTCTGGACCCGCTGCGGCCCAGCGGCCCAATTCACGCCGTCATCGCTGACCTCGATCTGATAGGTCAGGCCCGTCCGTCTCGAGGCGCGGTCGAGCCGGATGGTGAAGTAGGTTTGCGCCCCCATCCCGGAACCGGCTTCCGCGGCGCTGAGCGCCTCGGAAGAGACCGTCTCGAACGACACCGAAAGACCGAGCTCATCGCCATCGACCACGGTCGAGGAATCCTTCGGGCTGGTGCCCAGGGCGAACTCGAGGAGGTTGCTGAACCCGTCCGCATCGGGATCGGCCTCGTCGCCGCTGATCGCGATGCTGCCGAGTTCCTCCTCGGAAAAGTGGGTCGTGAGCCAGTCGTTGATACCCAGCCCAGAGTTCTTCACTTCCGGTGAGATGCTGTAGTTGAGGGTCAGCGCGGGTTCCTCCTCGACGATGAGGCCCAACCCGCCCGCCCCGTCGTTCCCCCACACCCAGACGGAGCCGTCGATGCGCTTGACGAACATCCCTTGGGTGGCGGGCCAGATGGCCACCGCGTCGGCGATGGTCTCGACCCGCGTCGGCGGGAGGGGGGTGAGGCTCGCACCTCCCGTACCCGAATAGCGCTCCGGCCCCTGGCTCCACACTGAACCATCCGCACGCAGGGCGGCCACCGTGTGCGAGGCCTCCCCGGCGCCCCAAGCGGAGAGGGCGAAAGCGGTGATCGGGGCGGCGGGGACGGGCGCCGCCGGATACCAATCCGGGACCGGCGCGGGTGGGCTGCCGTCGATGTGCAGCTCCCAGATCTGCCCATCGGAGGTGAGCGCGAGGGGCCACTGGAACTGGACCACATCGTCGATCTTGCCGATCGGTTGCAGGTTGCGGCTCCCCCAGGTGTTCGCCTGCTGGAACGGCGGATCTTGGTCGAACCGCCAGAACCGCCCGTCCGCGCAGCGGAGCACCATCGGGACGGAATTGTTGGGGAAGCCCAGCTCGAACCGGGCGATCTGGATCTCGATGGGCGTACCGAACTCCGCCGGCGCCGGACCGGCGATCTCGGTGATCTGGCCGATTCCCGGCCCCTCGCCGAAGACCCCGCCCGATGCCGAGATCGCGATAAAATCCTCGCTCGAGTTCGTGGTGCGCGCGAAATCTTCGAAGCGGTGCCCCGGGAGCACCGCGCTCCACTCGAACGGCGTCGAACCGTGGGGGGGCGCGTGATACGCGTAGCGGCTGAACGTCCAGAGCGCCCCGTCCTCCGCCAGCAGCAAGTCCGATTGGGATCGGGTTTCCAACCTGTGCACCGACCCGTCGAAGGGAGGCCAGCGGGAGTACGAGTAGTCGTAGGTGCGGTGGGGGTCGAACCTGCCAAAGCCTAGGAGCGCTCCGTCCGCGCCGAGCGCGGCGGTCGGGTTCCCTGCGATGATCGCCTGCGAACCCGCGATGGAGGGTTGCTCGATCGGCGACAGGTATTCGGTCGGCCGCCCGATCTGCAAATTCCCCCCCGCGTTCGACCCCCAGGTGATCGTCCTGCCGTCTGCCAGCAGCGCCATCGCGGAGAAGATCCCCGACACGGCGACATCGAAGGTCGGCGCGGACGCCGGCACCTCGACCCCGGCGACCTCATCCGGATCCACCCGCGACCGGTAGATCTTCCGGTTGCCCCACTCCCAGATCCGCCCGCGGGCATCGACGCCGATCCCGTCTGCCGGGGCACGGTGGAACCCGACGAGGCCGGGCACCGCTTCGACGAGGCCCGAGGTCTCGGCGGAACACCGCAGCACCGCGCCGTCGGCAGCCCGCACGCCGACGACCGGGGCGTCGCCCTGCTGGGATCCCCCCGCGAAATCGTGGCAGCCGTCCCAATGCGGGAGGCGGGTCGGGGTCAACACCGGCCCGGGCGCGGCGGGGAGCCCGAGGGAGACTGGGGTCTGCCCCCATCCCCAAACTTCGCCGTTGCGCGCCTTCACCACGATGTTGCGACCGAACTCGATCGAGAACACCTCCCGGATGGGCGGCAGGCCGAGGAGCGGGACCGGGTGGGGCACGGCGAGGAGGTCGCCCGTGGCGAGTTCGCCGATCTCGTTCTCGCCAAAGCCGAACAAGGTGCCGTCTCCCCGCAGAAAAAGGAACGACGAGCGGACGGCGACCAGTTGGATGATGTCGTCGAGACCGGGAATCTCCGCCGGCAGCCGCGCGTCCCCGCCGCCGGGCAGCGCACCGCCCACCCAGGTGGAAGCGTCGCTGCCGAAAGCGATCACCCTCCCATCGGCGGTGAGGCGGGCCGTCGTGCCGATGTCGGGCTCGTAGCTGTATGCCAACGCCGAATCCATCCAGATGATCTCGTCTCCTGTATCGGAGGCCAACGGGTAGGGCCGCAATTCGTCCGTGAGCCGGCCCCCGCCCGCCCAAGCCAGCAACCTGCCCGCCGCGGGCGCGGCCCAGACCCCGTTCGGCAAGATCTGTGTGACCTCGCCCAAGGTGGGCCGCAGATGCCGCCAGCGGATGTTGCGGGTGCCTTGGAGCGCCGCACGATCGAGCCCGAGGAAACCTTCGGTCGCCAACCGGCCCGCATAGTCCGAAGGACCACCCCCCTCCGGGCGCCGGATGACCCCCATCTGCAGTCGGTGCCGGAGTTCCAACGGCGGCAGCGCGCCACCCGCGCTGAGGTGCACCGCCGCCCCCGATACGAACGCCGCCGCCATCGACGTCCCGGACTTCAGTTCGTAGCCCCCTCCCATCTTGGCGCTCAGGATGTTCACCCCCGGCGCGGCGAGATCGACCGAGACACTTCCGTAGTTCGAGAACGGCGCCAGCGCCCCCGCCTGGTCGAGGGCCGCCACCGAGACGACGTGGCCGAGCGAGAGCCCCGCCGGGAGGAAGGGGACCTCGTCGATGTCGTCCCCCACCGGAGCCGCGCCCCCGCCCCCCAACCTGCCGTTGCCGGCCGCGGCGCAGATCAGCACATCGCCCGCCTCCTCCAAGGCCGTAGCGACCCCCAACGGAGCGCTGCCGTACCCCCCGAGCGAGAGATTGGCGATGCCGATGCCTTGCGCGGAGGCGTAGGCGACCGCATTGACCACATCGCTCCAAAGGCCGCTGCCATCGTCTTGCAAGACCTTCAAACTCGCCAGCTGCACGCCCCAACAGACACCCGCGACCCCGACCCCGTTGTCGCCCGCGGCGCCGATGATGCCCGCGACGTGGGTGCCATGGCCGAAGTCGTCCAGCGGGGCCTTGTCTCCGTTGACGAAGTCCCAGCCGAAAACATCATCGACCAACCCGTTGCCATCGTCGTCGATGCCGTTCTCGGCCATGTCAGCTCCACCGGCATCGATCCCGACCTCACCGGGGTTGCGCCAGACGTTCGCGGAGAGGTCTTCGTGGAGGTAGTCGATGCCGCTGTCGATCACCGCCACCGCGACCTCAGCGGAACCCGTGCTGTAGCCCCAAGCCCGGGTGGAGCGGATGTCGACCCCCGCTTCGCCAACGGCCCCACCTACGGCTTGCCCGGAGTTCTCGTGTGCCCACTGTTGACCGAAGAGCGGATCGTTCGGGCGCGTCTCCGCGGCGAACACGTAGCCGTCCGGGGCGGCGGCGGCCACCTCCCGCAGGGCTCCGATCGCCGCGATCGCATCCGCCAACGCATGCTCGCCGGACGGCTCGAACCCGATCAGGAACGCCCGGCCGGTCAGAAGCTCCTGGCGCAGGGTGTATCCGCGAGGAAGCGCGGCGGCGAGCAGGTCGCCGGTGACGCCTTCAACGACATGCGCAACCAGGTGGTCGCCGGGCATCACCCGCCGCTCGACGATCCGGTTCCCGGCGATCGAAGCGAGCTCCTCGATGCGGATGCTCCGGTGCCTCGGCGGCGCGCCGGGGCGTTCGCCCAAGATCACCCGGGCGCGAAAACCTTGCGGGATCGGGCCGGGCGTCGGGAACGCCAGCCGACCGACCTCCTCGTAGAGCGCGATCGCTTCGAAGCCACAGGGGATCGGGTTGACCCCTCGAACTGCTGGTGCGAGATCGCACCAAGCTACGGCTCCGGATCCGGCGGGGCGGCACCGTTCGGCAGCAGGCTCGGACGCGCCCGTCCGCTCACCGCGCTGGGAGGGCGCCGGCCAGATCAGCGCGAGGAGCGCGGCCACCGCGACTCCGGCGGCGATCCGCCGGCGGGCGCCACCGTGTTTGCTACTTTTGCTCATCGTCTTCAGGGACTGCCTCCAGGAGCTGCTGGGCGGCCCGGTACGCATCCATGCCCGGCGCGGTCAGCTCGCCCGTGCGATGGAGCTCCCGACCCAGATCGATCGCGAACATGAGCCTGCGCCGGGCCTCGCTGGGGGCACTCTTGAAGTCGAGGGCGGCCAGCCGCAGGGCGATGCTGATCTGCCGGTTTCTCCACCAGGCGCCCTCGGCATCCCGGGCTGAGTGATCGACCGCCAACGCCTCGGCGGCCGCGAAACTCTTCCGCGCCTCCTCCAGTTGTCCGAACCCGCGGGCGGCTTTCCCCCGGTCAATCCAGGTGTCGCACAACTTGCGCCGGAGCCGGAGGTCGGAGGCGTCCGCAGCTGCCATCCGCTGCCGCAGCGTGATGCTCTCATCGAACAGGGCGAGAGCATCCCCTTGGGCTCCAGGCGCCCCTCCGGCGACGATCGCCCCGGCGATGCTGCGTTTGGCAATGGCGAGCTCGGCGAGCCAGGTCGCGTTCTCTGGGTCGTGGGCGACGAGCACCTCAGCCTGCTCGGCGTAGTCCCGATAGTGTCGGACCGCCGCATCAAAGTCGGCGAACCCATCCGCGGCGAGGTCTCCCAGCCCATCGGAAACCACGCCGAGATCTTTGCGGAGGTGGATGAGCCACGGTTTGCGTTCGAGCAGCTCGCGGAGCAGGTGGCCCGCGCGATCATAGAGGTCACGGGACTCCGCCAGCAGCGCCTCCGCCCGCCCCGACAGCGCCCGCCGCTCGGCTTCTGTGCCGGCCTTTCCCCTTGCCGCGAGGTCTTGGCGGAGCCCCAGACCCCTGGACTTTTGAAGTTGGGCGAGCTTCACCATCGACCAGACGAACTCTTGTGCAGCACGGACGGCACCGGGGTTGGCCTCGTAATAGCTCCGGGCGAAGCCCAGGCTCCGGCGGTAATCGGCCTCGGCGGCGCCCGGGTCGCCAGCCTTGGATGAGGTGCGGCCGCGCTGGAACAGCGCGAGGCCGAGCAGCCGCCCCGCCTCGGGCAGTCCCCGCTCGCCGAGGCGCTCCGCGTTCGCGATGGCGCGCGCTGCGAAAGCGCGCGCGATCGGGTCGTCTTGGTCGAGGGCGATCTCCGCCCTGCGGATGAGCGCCCTCGTCTCGACCCGCTCCCAGTCGGTGCTCTCGCGCCCCTCGCAAAGGACGAGCGCCTGCCCGATCAGCTCCGCCGCGCGGGCTAGCCCGCCCCGGTCTTGAGACTCCGCTGAGATCTCGCCGCGAAGCGTCAGCAACTGCGCCCGGAGCAACTCCGACCGAGCATCTCGCAGTCCCTCCGGGAGCGCCTCGAAGTAATCTCCCACCGAGTCGCTCAGCTCGTCTAGGGCGCCGAGGCGACCGACCGTGGACTCCACCGTATCCCGATAGTCGGTGAGCGCCCTGCCGACAAGGTCCTCCGCGGAGCGCCGGACGCCCTCCGTCGTGTCCCGCTCCCGCTGGAGGCGCGTCTGGTTGACCAGCAGCATGGCGACGAACACCGCCGCAGCCAGCGCGCAGGTCGCGACCAACGCCGCCCAAGCGGGCTTCCTCCGCGCCCATTTCGCAAGTCTCGCCAAGGTCGATGACCGGCGCGCAGCGATCGCTTTGCCATCGAGCCACCGCTGCAGGTCAGCGGCCA
The DNA here is from genome assembly GCA_030432615.1 of Verrucomicrobiia bacterium. Taxonomy (GTDB): domain Bacteria; phylum Verrucomicrobiota; class Verrucomicrobiia; order Verrucomicrobiales; family DEV007; genus JAEUHH01. The sequence continues at coordinate 5,175 of JAUIGT010000020.1, read as the reverse complement.
GTTCGCCAGCGCTGCAGTAGCGATGGGATGGGGACTTCTCCAGGCATTTGAGACAGATCGTCTCGAGGTCGCCGTCGATGCTCGCCCGCGATCGCGAGGGGGGGTCGGGGACCTTCTCGACCACCTGGCGCATCGTCTCCAAGGGGGTGTCGGCGACGAACGGGGCCCGCCCCGCCAGAAGGTGGTAGAGTACCGCGCCCAGCGAGTAGACGTCGCTCGCGGTGGTGGCGACATCGCCCCTCGCCTGCTCCGGGGGCATGTAGTTCGGTGATCCGAGAACGGCCCCCGAGAGGGTGTGGCGAGACCGCGCGACCGCCTTCGCCAGCCCGAAGTCCGCGACCACCGGGACCCCGTCATCGTCGATGAGGATGTTCGCAGGCTTGATGTCGCGGTGGAGGATGCCGCGCTGGTGGGCGAACTCGACCGCCCGCACCACCGGGAGGAGGAGGGTGGCTGCCTCCCTCCCGGGCAGCGCCCCGCCCCCGAGCTTGTCGAGCAGCGTCCCCCCTCCCAGAAGGGGCATCGTGTACCACGGCACGCCGTCCGCCTCGCCCACCTCGTAGATCGGGACGATGTTCGGATGGCGCAGGTTCCCTGCCGCCTCGGCTTCGAGTTGGAACCTCCTCCTCTCCTCGGGGCCGGCGAAGTCCGCCTGCCCTAGGACCTTCAGCGCCACCGTCCGTCCGAGCTTCCGCTCCCGGGCCCGGTAGATGACACCCATACCGCCCCGCCCGACCGTCCCGACCACTTCTAGGTTCTCATCGAACTCCGGGGTCGAGGGGGTGCCGCCGAGATCTGCGGCGAGATCGAACAAAGCGATGGCGGATTCTGCATCGTCGATGGGGGTCTCCGTTGCCGCCTGGGCAGCGTCCCTCTTCCCCGGAAATAGTGGGTCGGATGGGGGCATTCCTTCGAATTGGGGTGAGGTTGACCAGACACGGCATCCCAGGCAAGCGAAATTCGCAGCCCGGCGGCGGGTCGGGCGGCGCGGCGAAGCGCTGCCGCTCAGAAGGGGCGCCCCGAACGGGGCGCCCCTCCCGGGCCTTTGCCTCCCGCTCTGGAGGTGTCACTCGATGATCAGGCGATACTCGTTGTAGACATCGCCCCAGTTCTTGATCTTGATGGTGAACTTCCCAGTCCTGCGGGGGCGGACGGAGACCACGCAGTAGTCGGTGTCGTCCTCGTCGGAGTCGATGAGGTTGCCGCAGGCGTCGAAGATGAACAGGTCGAGGTCCGTGTCGCCGTCGCCGTCCACCGTGATCCGCGTCCACTCACCGCCCGGCAGGGTGAACTCGTAGACGTCGGTGCAGTTGGCGTTGACACGGTCGGTGTGGACGATGCCGGCGGAGGCGGTGCCCGGGGTGGCGGCCAGGGCGATGAGGGCGGCGAGGGCGAGGCTGAAGATGGATTTGGTTGTCATGGGTCAGTGTCGTCGATGGTTGTTCTTTCGGTTCGTTCCGGGCTGCTCAGGCAGCGCCGTCAATCCCCTTAGGGGGGAAGCGCGGGCTCGGTGTGACGCCGCGCGCGAATTTTTTCACCGCGGCCTGTGCGGCGGGTGGACGGGCACCCCATGACCCCCGCTGCCCGGCGGAGGCTCCGGTCGATCCGCGCCACCGAAGGACCTGCTTGCGGACGGGACGGGAGGCGGCTAGTTGCCGCCATGAGCCTCGACACCCTCTCCATCCGCAACGCCCAGGGCGAACGCATCGACTCCACCTACCACCCGGGTGCCGCCGGCGCTCCGCTGGTCGTCATCGGGCACGGGGTCACCGGCAACAAGGACCGCCCGCTGGTGGTCGCGCTCGCCGAGGGCCTCGCCGCCGCCGGCGTCTCCGCGCTGCGTTTCTCCTTCGCCGGCAACGGCGGCTCCGAGGGCGACTTCCGCGACGCCACGATCACCAAGGAGGTCGGCGACCTCGGCGCCGTGCTCGACGCGGCCGAAGCCGCAGGCGCAGGCCCGATCGTCTACGCCGGGCACAGCATGGGCGGCGGCGTCGGCGTGGCCCGCGCCGCCGCACCCGACCCGCGCATCGCAGCGCTGATCTCGCTGGCCGGCATGGTCGAGACGAAGAAGTTCGCAGAGACGGAGTTCGGCGAAGTGACGCCGGGCGAGGGCTTCATGTGGGACGACGAGGACTGCCCGCTCTCCGCCGCCTTCATGGACGATCTCCGGTCCATCGGCTCGCTGGAGGATAGGGGCGCGCAGATCTCGGTGCCGTGGCTGCTCGTCCACGGCACCGAGGACGACGTCGTGCTCATCGACGACACCCACGCGATCTACGAGCGCGCCGCCGGACCGAAACAGAAGCTGGTGCTCGATGGCGCCGACCACGTGTTCAGCGACCCCGGGCAGATGGCGGCCATGGTCGAGGGCGCCGTCGATTGGGTGCGGGGCCTCGGCCTCGGCGCCTGACCTCACCGCTGCGGCGATGGGCGAAGCCGAATTTCTCCGCGCGCAGCGGCCGCACGACCCCGCGTACCTGCTCGGGCGCTGGCGGGCACTGGCGCCGCGCGCCGGGATGGCGATGGAGTCCTTCGCGACCACGCCGGGCGGCGACCTGTTCGCCCTGCGCAGCGCGGCGCCGCCCCCGGGGGCGAAACGCGTCTACCTGTCCGCCGGCGTCCACGGCGACGAACCCGGAGCCGCGCTCGGCCTGCTGCTCTGGGCGGAGCGGTCCACGGAGCTGCTGCGCGGGCTCGACGTCCGCCTGTTCCCGCTCCTCAATCCCTGGGGGCTCGCCAACAACGCCCGCACCGACGCCCGCGGGCGCGACCTCAACCGCCTGTTCCACTCCCGCGCCAACCCCTTCCCCGCCTGGCGCCGCGCCCTCGGGCGCCGGCCGTTCGAGCTCGCGATCTGCCTGCACGAGGACTACGACGCCGGGGGCTGCTACATCTACGAGCTCGGGCGCGCCGCCTTCGCCGAACCGCTGCTGCGGGCCGCCGCGGCCCACATCCCCGCCGACCCGCGCCGGCACATCGACGACAGCGAGGCGGAGGGCGGCGTCGTGCGGATGGAGGAGATCGACCGGGAGTCCTTCCCCCTGCCGGGCCTCCCGGAGGCGGTGTGGTTGTTCTTCGAGCGCTGCCCGCACAGCCTCACCTTGGAGACGCCTTCCGAGTGCGCCCTCTCGCAGCGCGCCGCCGCCCACGGGGCGATGCTCGACGCGGCCTTGGCGCGGATATGACAATGCGTTCATCGCCGCGTTGTTTGTGGTCGCCCGGGGGCGGTTGTGTGATAGCTTCGTACCGGCTCAGCCACCCCAAACGCACGATGAGAAGCGCCGCGACGATTTGTCTAACAAGCCTTTGGATCCTCCATCTCGCGCCGCCGGCGCTCGCTGATGAGGACGGTCGGCGCGGCTTGCGGAGGTTCGTCCCGACCCCGTTCAAGAAGGAGGCGCCGCGTACCGACGAGGTCGAGGAGGCGGTGGCCGACATGCGCGAGTTCACCGCCAACCTGCCCGGGCAGGATCCGGCGGCAACCAGCACCCGCCCCCCCGCCGACGCCACCGCGACAGCTCATGGCGCGACGGCGGTCCAGCCGCCCGCCGCCCGGCCCTCCCCACCCGTCCCGGCGGCAGAGGCGAAGCCCGAGCGCCGGCGGCTGGTGCGCATCCCCTTCATCGGCCCGAAGGACGACGCGGGGCCTCAGGCGGCGGTCGCGGAGGCACCGCAGGCGCCCCCGTCCCCGGAACCCCCCGCCGCACCCGGTGCGGAGGCGGCACCCGATGCCGAGCTCCCGGCCCGCAAGCGCCTCGTCCGCATCCCATTCGTCGGCGGCTCCAAAGCCGATCGCGGGCCCGAGCCCGCACCCCAACCCGAGCCCGCGCTTCCCGAGCCCGCACAGGGCGGAGCCGGACCCGCCACCGCAGGCAGCGGAGCGGCGGGGCCCGAGCCCGAGCCCGAGCCCGAGCCCATCGCGTCCGCTGACGGCGCGCCGCGCAAGCGTTGGTTCCGCCTGCCGTTCTCCGGTCCGGGCGAAGAGGTCGCCTCCGCCCCGGAGCGCGGCGAGCCGCCGCCCGAGTTCGTCCCCGCCCCCGGCGACACCGATTCGCCGACCGCGAGCCCGCCGCCTACCCCGATCGCGCAGGTGCCAACGGGAGGGAAGAAGCGCTGGTTCGGGAGGATCGCAGCGATCGGCGGTGACGCGCCCAGCGGTGCGCCCGAGCCTGAACCGGCCCCGCAGGCGGCGCGCGACCTCGGCATCGGCCAGAAATACGTCGTCACCATCGAAGGAACCCCCTTCTACTCCATCGGCCCCACGCAGCCGCTGCCCCCGGATGAGATCCTGAAAGAGGGCTCGGTAGTCACGATGCGCAAGGCCGGTTGGGGCTGGAGCGACATCGAACTCCCGGGCGGCGAGATGGGGGTGGTCTCGAGCCGGAATCTCCGCAAGGCCACCTCCGCCGACCTCGGCGTCCGTTATGCGGGAGGCGGCTCCTCGGGCCGCCGCGGCAGCATTTGGAGTTCGTTCCGCAGCAGCGCCCCCGTGCCTGAGCCCGAACTCCCCACCGAACCCACCGGCCTCCCGCTCGGCGCCGGTCTGTTGCCACCGCTCAATCCGAACGAGTAGCGGCGGTCACTCGGCCGCTGGGGCCATTGCAGGCTTGTGGCGGGCTTATGGCGGGCTACGACGCTGTAAAAATGTGCGTGTCATCCTGACAAGCGCAGCACCGGAAGGGCCCCGCCATGAAGCCGGTGTGCCGAGCCACCGGGACGCCCGGACGCCGTGAGGGCGCTGGACCGCCTCTGGAGGGAGCCCGGGGGGCGCGGAGGCGGGACGCCTCCGGCACGAACATCGGCGGGACGCCGATGCCACGTCAGGCGGACACCAGCCGGGCCGGTCACCGCGCGGACGCCCTCAGCGTCAACGAGGGCAAGCCGCAGCCTGGAGCTTGGTGAGCGATTTGGGCTAGGAGCCTGTTGGACTTACCCGTTCCGGCGCGAATCGCTTTAAAATTTGCCCAAATCGCCCCGCTGTCTTGTCGCTGATCTCGATCAACTCCTCACCATCGTGACTATTTGGGTCGAAATTCTAAAACGTTCGGGCTCGAAAGTCCTAAGTCCGACAGGCTCCTAGCCCGGCTAGTCCGGATCGATCACCACATTCGCAGGCGAGGCGCTGCCATTCGTTGACGCTGAGTAGGCGGCGGCAGGGACAGGCGAAGCGGC
>JAUIGT010000521.1 GCA_030432615.1 Verrucomicrobiia bacterium | reverse complement strand
GGGAGCGGTCACCCCCCTCAGGGTCAGGTTCCCCACGACCCGATGATTGGGAGCGCCCGGAGTCGCCTCGGCGAACGGCGTCACGGCCCCGATTTCAAAGACGGCCTTCGGATGGCGCGCGACGTCGAAGAAATCGTCGCTCTGGAGGTGGGCGACGAGGACATCGTGCAACGGATCCCCGTAGAGATCGTCGCAGCGAATGTCGGTCAGGTCGATGCCCACCCGGCCCGAGACGATCCAGCCGTCGCGGAAGGTCAGTTCTCCTCCCCGCAGCCCGACGCTCCCCCAGTGCTTGTTGAGCAGGTTGCGCCCCTGCCACTCCAGCTTCGACTCCCGGAGATCGAGGGCGTGTACTCCATCGGCAATCTCCGGCGTCTCCGGCATCGATTTCCCCGATTCCGTGGTCAACCCGGCCGCCTTCCAGCCGTCGAGTCCGTCCCGAAATTCCCACACCTTCGCGAAGCCCAACCGTTCCAGCTTTTCCGCCGCCATCCGCGCCTCGTGGCTGTCGCTGGCGGCCCCGTAGACACAGATCGCGCGCCCGGGCTCCGCTCCCAGGGCCTCCAAGCGATCCGCGAAATCCACCTCGAAGACGCAATTCCCCTTCGCGCCGGGAAGTCTTTCCGCTTCATGGTCCTCACTCAGGCGCACGTCGATGAGCAGGAGATTTCCCTCCTCCTTCATCTTGGCGGCGAGCCCTTCGGCGTCGATCAGTTCAGGCTTTGGCATGGGTTCCTTCAGTTCAGGCCGGGGGCCGATTTGAGATCCTTCCACAGGGTTCGCTTCCGGGCAGGAAACGGTTTCGCCATCCTCGACGTTTGAGGAAAAAACCGCTGGAACCGGCGACGACAGGGGCTACACTTCGCGGAGCATGTTGATCGACAAGGCCATCGCCTGCAATTCGATTATCATCGCAATCATTCGCGACTAGGTCTGAGCGGGTGATTGCGAACGGTCTTACTTTTTCCGGACTCCCCGAAGGGAGATTTCACACGCCGGACCGGGAACCATCACCCGCCGCGACGGTTTGTCGTGTTTCTCCCTTCTTCTTCCCCTTCGCCAAGACAAGATAGCCAACCAGTCCCAATCCATGAACAAATCGGTCATGCTCTATGACACCACTCTCCGTGATGGCACGCAGGGTGAAGGTGTGAATTTCAGCTCGCTGGACAAGATCCGCATCGCACAGAGACTGGACGAGTTCGGGATCGACTATATCGAAGGAGGGTGGCCGGGTTCGAATCCGAAGGACGTGGCCTTTTTCGAGGAAGCCGCCAAGCTCGACTGGAAACACGCGAAGATCGCCGCCTTCGGCAGCACCCGGCGCAAGAACACCGCCGTGGACGAGGATCCCCAGATCGCGTTGCTGCTCGCCGCCCACACCCCGGCGATCACCTTCTTCGGCAAGAGCTGGCGCCTGCACGTCACCGAGGTGCTCGGGACCACCGAGGAGGAGAACCGGGCCATGATCCGTGATACCACCGCCTACCTGAAGGAACATGGGCGCGAGGTGATCTACGATGCCGAGCATTTCTTCGATGGCTACAAGGACGACCGCGAACACGCCTTGGCCACGCTCGCCGCCGCTCGCGACGGCGGCGCCGACTGGCTGGTCCTCTGCGACACCAACGGCGGCACCATGCCCGACGAAGTGGCGGAAATCACCGAAGTGGTGAAAAAGGAATTCGGCGTGCCGGTCGGTATTCACACCCACGACGACTGCGGGCTCGGCCTCGCCAACGCCCTCGCGTCGGTGCGTGCCGGCGCCACCCAGGTCCAGGGAACCATCAACGGCTACGGGGAGCGGGTCGGCAATTGCAACCTGACCTCGGTGATTCCCAACCTCCAGCTGAAGATGGGCCATGAAGTGGTTCCCGAGATCGATCAGCTCCGCGATCTCTCCCTCTTCGTCGACGACCTCGCGAATTGCGCCCACAACCCGCGGGCACCCTACGTCGGCGCCACCGCTTTCGCCCACAAGGGCGGCATGCACGTCAACGCCGTCCAGAAGGTGGCGCACAGTTTCGAGCACATCCGACCGGAGACGGTCGGCAACCGCCAGCGCATCCTCGTCTCCGAGCTATCCGGCCAGTCCAACGTCCTCATGAAGGCGGAGGAACTCGGCATCCCGCTCGAGAAGGGCAGCCCCGAAGCGAGGGAAATCCTCCAGCAGCTCAAGGACAAGGAGCAGGAGGGCTACGAATTCGAGGCGGCCGAGGCCTCGTTCGAACTGCTGATCCGCCAGCACCTCGAGACCTATCGCCCCTATTTCAAGCTGCACGAATACCACTGCACCTTCCGCCGGGACGGCGACCGCAACTACCAGACCTGCTCCGCCACGGTGAAGGTCAGCGTCAACGGCAACCTCGAATACACGGTGGCCGAGGGAGATGGTCCGGTGAACGCACTCGACGCCGCCATCCGGCGGGCGTTGCGTCCCTTCTATCCGGTCATCGACGAGATGGAGCTCGAGGACTACAAGGTGCGCATCATCGACAGCCACCAGGGCACCGCCGCCAAGACCCGCGTCCTCATTCTCAGCTCCGACCAGCACGAAAACTGGGGCACGGTCGGCGTCAGCTACAACATCATCCAGGCCAGTTGGCGCGCCCTCGTCGATTCGATCGAGTATTTCCTGATGCGTCGTGGCGTCGGCGTTCCGGCGAAGTAGCGCGGAAAAAGGTCGCCCGCTCCCCATCTCGACGCCTTCCCCGAGCCTGGTCAGCGCCCCAGGAAATTCCGGATTCGATCGAAAATCCCGGGTTTCTCGGACGAGGACTCGGCGTCGGTCTGAGTATCGATCGCCTCCCGCACCACCGGCGGCACATTGGGCCGGGACCCGACGTTGTTTCGTCCCGTATTCGGCGCGGGGAGCTTTTCCATCGTAAAGAGGTTCGGGTTGCTCTTCTTGAAGGTATCGACCGGGATCGGCACCCGACGATATTCCGGGCGCAGTCGTCGGTATTTCTCGATGAAATGCGTCGGGCTGTGATAGACGGAATAGTCCCGCTTGAAATCGGAACGATTCATTCCCACCGCCAGATTCTTGCGGATCTCGAAGTGGAGGTGGGCGTAGTACATGTTGTGCGGTCCCCGACCCATGGTGCCGACTTTCTGCCCCCGGGTGACCTTCTCCCCGAGGCGCACGCTCCGGACCTTGAGATGCCCGTAGAGCGAATCGATGTAGGCGATCTGGCCGTTTTTCTCGCGGTAGGCGTGACGGATGATGACCACGTTGCCCCACCCCATCTTGAAGTCGTCCGAGTAGACGACCACCCCATGCCCGATGCAGTAGATGGGATCGCCCTCGTCGGTGTTTCCGCCGCCGCGTCCGTTCCAGTCCTCGCCCAGGTGACCGTTGGGGTAGTAGCCGCGAGCCTTGTAGTATCCCTCCGCATTGGGAGGGCCGACCGGATAGTCGAACCCGTCGGCGATGTAGTGGGTGGTCGTCTTGGCACTCCCCGTTTCCATCCCGACACAGACGCAGAACGCGCCCGCGACGAGGGTCGGCAGCAACCGGCAGCTGGGAGTGAGCAAGAGCACCAGGAAATTACCAATGAACCAGGCCCGGGGGAGCCTGAGTGGCTAAACATCCGGGACTTTCCCGATCCCGCAACCCGGAATCTCGAACGTCCCGGGTCAGGCGACGCCGGCGCCGAACTTGAACCAGAGGAAGAACCCGATCCCCGCCGCGAAGCAGTAGTAGGCGAACCACTCGAATCTTCCCTTTCTCACCGCCGCGAGCACCGAGTAGATCGCCACCAGTCCGGAGAGGAATGCGACCACGCCTCCGGCGATGTAGTTGGTGAGCAGCGCGGTCTCGATTCCCTCGGCAAGGATGTCCTTCACCGCCAGCACCATGGCTCCTGCGATGGCGGGAATGGCGAGCAGAAAGGAGAATTCCGCGGCGTCCTCAGACTTCACTCCGGAAACCATACCGGCCACGATGGTGGAGCCGCTGCGCGAGATGCCGGGCAGGATGGCGATGGCCTGGCCGATGCCCATGGCTATGGCCGAGGGCAGCCTGACCTCCCGCCCCTCGCGCTTACGCGCCGCCAGTATGCGGGGAAGGAACAGGACCGTTCCCGTGACCAGCAACAGCAGCGAGACGGTCAACGGACTCTCGTAGGCCTGCTCGAAAGCGTCCCGGAACAACAGGCCGACCACCACCGCCGGCACCGTCCCAAGGGCGAGGAGACCGATCATCTTTCGTTCCCGGGCATATTCCTCGCGAAACGGGGGCATGATCGACAGCACCATGCGCCAGAGGATCTTCCAGAAATAGATGATGATCTTATTCTAGGCAACATCGATAATCTAGAGCGCGAAATGTTGTTTTCCATTCTTGAAAATGAAAATATCCGCAATAGTGCTCAATTGTATTATCTGGCGGAAATT
>JAUIGT010000520.1 GCA_030432615.1 Verrucomicrobiia bacterium | reverse complement strand
AGGTGCCAACGTCCTCGATCGCATGGCACTGGAGGGCAGCGACGAAGCGGAACTGCTCACGCTGAACACGGATGTCAGGGCTCTGTCGAGTTCCGTCTCCAACAACAAGATCCAACTGGGCAAGACCCTCCTCAAAGGCATGGGGGCCGGTGGTGATCCGGAACTCGGAAAGCAGGCCGCGCTCGAGGCGGTCGACGAGATCCGCGGATCGCTGAAGGGCTTCAAGATGGCCTTCGTCTGCGTGGGGCTCGGTGGCGGGACCGGTTCCGGGGCTGCTCCGGAAGTCTGCCGCGTCGCCAAGGAAGAGGGAGTTTTCCTCGTGGTCTTCGCGACCCTGCCGTTCTCGTTCGAAGGAAAGCGCCGCATGGACCAGGCGCTCGAGGCCCTGGAGCGGATCAACCGCTATGCCAACGCCGTCGTCACCTTCGACAACGACCGCATGGGGGAATTGATCGTGCCCAAGGAAGGCGTGCAGCAGGCTTTCGCGGCCGCCGACAAGATCATCAGCCAGGCGATCCGGGCGACGATGAAGATCGTCAGCCATCCCGGCATCATCCGCATCGGGATGGACGAGTTGCTCTCGGCGCTCAACAACGAGAACTCCCGCTGCCTGTTCGGTTTCGGCGTCGCCAAGGGCGACAACCGGGCGCACGAGGCGCTGGAGCAGGCGCTCAAGTCGCCGCTGCTCGACAAGGGCAAGATGCTGGACACGGCGAAGAACGTGCTCGTCCACGTGGGCGGGGGCGATTCGATGACCCTGTTCGAAATCGAGCTGGTGATGCAGGAGCTTTCCAAGCACATCGACGAGAACCGAACCCAGATCCTGTTCGGGACCGGCACCGACAAGAAGCTCGGTGGCAACCTGACCGTAACCATTATCAGTTCCCTGGCGGGACCCGGAGGGCAGCGGCGAGAAGCGCCGGCTGAAAGCCCGGTTCCGAGCCATGAACCGGAACCTGCTGCCCCTCGATTGGGCAGCCCTTTGACGGCTCCGATGTCGCCTCCACCGGCGCCAGCACCGGAGCCTGAAAAAAATGAAGAGCCGGTGGCTGCCGCGGAGATGATCTCCGCGGAGGAACAAGACGAAGAATCTCAACCGGAGCCGGTCGCGGAAGACGTGACCCCGCCTCCGGCTCCCCCAGAGCCTCCTTCCATGGAGACGGAGGAGCCGGTCGAGGAGGTGGAGGCCGAGTCGGACGAACCGGAAGCGGTGTCCGACCCGGAACCGGAGACCGTGGCCGAGGCCCCCGTCGTGGAGGAGGAAACTCCCGTCGAAGAGGATCCGGAGCCGGTGACCGAGGAAACCCCGGCGGCGAAAGCGCCGGTGGACCTTCAGCCGGTGCGCAAGACCGCGGTGGTTCCCCCGCAGAAGACGCGCAAGCCGATCGTGGAGGTGGCGCCGGCGAAGCGCCCCGCGCTCAACCTCGGTGGCGCGCCCATCGATGAGGGAGAGGACGATGGAACCGATACCATCGGCAAGATGCTGAATCAGGGGTTGGCCGCGCGTCAGCCGACCGAGGAAGCGGCCGCTCCCGAAGCCGAAGAAGAACAACCGGTCTCCGAAGCGCCGCAGGCTCCGACCTCGGACGAGGACAGCGACGTCATCGTGGCGCGGACCGATGATTCGCAGAAAATCACCCTCTCCCGCCTCGTGCCCGGAGTGCCTCCGAGCCCGGGCGAGGTCAAGCCCGGCACCTTGCCGACTCGGCCCGAGAATGACGAGGATGACGCCGCCTTGTCCGAGTTGGATGCGGCCGCCAAGCAGCACCAGCAGATGCTCCAGTTGGAGCCGCTCAGCAAGGGGCGCTTCGCGAAGACCGAGCCGACGATCGTCGATGGGGAAGACATGGATGTCCCCACCTTCCTGCGCAAGCGTCGCAAGTGACTTGATTTGCTTGGCGGAAACAGCGTCGCGAAAGTTCCAGTTCGCACCATTTGCACCGAACAGGGTCAGGTCACCAACCTGACCCTGTTTGTTTTTCGATGGACGTGCGACTCCGCATCGGTAGGGCACCGGATCAGGCTACCGGCATGGCTTGACTTCGTTCCGGCGTCCGGCGAGGATGCGCGCATCCGGGCTCGAAGACGGGCTCCGGACGACTTGATTCTACCTTCTTCAAGCCACCAATCCCTTCCATGAAACTCCCCCAGATTCTCGCCATTGTCGCTGTCGCCGTCAGCCTGCCGATCACGTTGTCAGCCTCCGATTGGCCTCACTGGCGCGGCCCGAATTACGACGGCTCCGCTCCCGACGGTGAAAGTTACCCCGCGAAGTTTTCGAAGACCGAGAACGTGAAATGGGTGGCGACCTTGCCCGGTACGGGAGCATCGACGCCGATTGTTTCGGGGAACTCGGTCTTCGTGACGTCGATCGACGAGTCAGCCGATGCGATCATGGCGATCTCCATCGACCGCGAGTCGGGCGAGGTGCGGTGGCAGCGGAAACTGGGCGACGGAGTGCGCAAGGACGACCGTAGCGATTTCGCCGGTCCTTCCGCGGTCACCGACGGTGAGCGGGTGATTTTCTTCACCGGGAACGGCGATCTGGCCGCCTACGGATTCGGCGGCGATGAAGTGTGGAAGCGCAATCTCCAGGATGACTACGGCGAATTCGCCTTCGGTTGGACCTTCTCCACCAGCCCGCTGCTTTACGATGGCCTTCTCTACATGCAGGTGTTGCAGCGCGACGTGGCGGTGGACGGTCGCGGATTCACCGATCGCGAGAACGAGTCCTATCTCCTGGCGCTCGATCCGGCGACCGGGGAGGAGAAATGGAAGGTACTGCGTCCCACCGAGGCCCAGATGGAATCGCGGGAGGCCTTCACCTCGCCGATCGTGGCCACCCACAATGGCAAGACCGAGTTGCTCGTCGTCGGCGGCGATTTCCTGACCGGTCACGATCCCGCCACCGGCAAGGAACTGTGGCGCTGGGGGACCTGGAATCCCGGTCACGGGGAGAAATTCTGGCGCCTGGTGCCCTCGCCGGTCTACGGAGACGGAATCATCCTGGCTTGTGCGCCGAAAAAGCAGCCGGTCTACGCGATTCGCGCGGGCGGCAGCGGAAAGCTCGGCCCCGATGCCATCGCATGGACCAGCGAGGAAACCAAGGACGTGACCGCCGATGTGCCCACGCCCCTCTACTACCGGGACCGTTTCTATATTCTCAACGAGGGAAGGAAGATCCTGAACTGCGTGGAACCGAAGACGGGCAAGGTGATCTGGAGCGAGCCCCTGGATGCGAAGGTGAAACTGGAGGCGTCTCCCACCGGTGCCGACGGCAAAGTCTACCTCATGAGTCACCTCGGCGAAGTGTTCGTGGTGGCTGCGGGAGACGAGTTCAAGCTCCTCAACACGACCACCCTCGGCGAGAGCCAGAGCATCAATATCCGGGCGTCGGTGGTGCCGGCTCAGGGCAACCTCTTCATCCGCACCGACGACAAGGTGTATTGCATCGGCGAGTGAAAGCGGGTGGGGCGGGGAATATTTCGTTTTTCTGAAGGATTTCGTCTTGTGAGGGGGGCGGCCCTGTGCTGAGTATGGCCCGCGGGGGTGTGCGAAGTGACGCCGGGCTGATTCCAGGGCCCCGTTGGCGCGTTTTCCGCCTCCCTTTTCTCTCAGGAATTCATGACTACCAAGAACGACCAAGCCCGCCCTGTCTCCCTCGTAACCGGGGGCGCGGGCTTCCTCGGTTCCCACCTCACCGACCGGCTGCTGGCGGAAGGTCATCGAGTCATTGCGCTCGACAATCTCATCACCGGTTCGGTCGACAATATCGAGCACTTGGCGGGGAACGAGAACTACGAGTTCATCAAGCACGATGTCACCAAGTATCTCTTCATTCCGGGATCGGTGGATTTCATCTTCCACTTCGCGTCGCCGGCGAGCCCGATGGATTACCTGGAGTTGCCGATCCAGACGCTGAAGGTGGGGTCGCTAGGCACGCACAACGCGCTCGGGCTCGCCAAGGAGAAGGGGGCGACTTTCCTGCTCGCCTCGACCTCGGAAACCTATGGCGATCCCCTGGAGCACCCGCAGAAGGAGTCCTACTGGGGAAACGTGAACCCGATCGGTCCCCGCGGTGTCTACGACGAGGCGAAGCGTTTCGCGGAGGCGATCACGATGGCTTATCATAGGGCGCACGGGGTGGACACCAAGATCGTCAGGATTTTCAACACCTATGGTCCCCGCATGCGCTTGCGGGACGGCAGGGTGGTTCCCGCCTTCATTGGTCAGGCCCTGGAAGGCAAGCCCCTCACCGTGTTCGGCGATGGCAGCCAGACGCGGAGCTTCTGCTACGTGAGCGACTTGATCGACGGGATCTACCGGCTCTCGCAGCATGCTACCCACGAGCCTGTGAATATCGGGAATCCCCGCGAGATGACGGTGAAGGAATTTGCCGAGA
>JAUIGT010000519.1 GCA_030432615.1 Verrucomicrobiia bacterium | reverse complement strand
CCTGGTTCGCTATCGGGAGGCGGCGACGAAAGGGGGAGCCCTGTTCCAGAAACAGTGGAAGGACTCCCAACCGCCGCCGGCTTCGCCTCAGCCGGCTCCGGAATCCGTTGTCCCGGAGAAGAAGGAGAAGTGATGCGTCGCGATTGCCGCTGCCGCGATACATGGAGTTCGACCCGCGCCAATTCACGCTCATCGACCTCAGCGTGCCGCTGCAGCACGGCGCCCCGAGTGATACCATTTCCGAGAAAAAACCTGACGATTTTCGGAGGCGGTTTTTCTCGGGGCGAGGCACGAGGAGGGCGCGATGCGGGCATCGCAACCGACGAGCAACGAAGCAACCGGGGACCCGAATCTCCGAGAAACGCCGAAGGCTGAATCCCCTTTTTTGTCTTCCCTGAATCGTCAGGTGATTTCTTGGATTTGGTATGAGCCGATCAAGCCGAGGATTCGCTTCGCCGACCATCGCCGGGGCTTCCGAGTATCCTGCCTGCCGGTGAAGGTCGAAAGAGCAAGCGCCGGTTGGTGCCGCACCGTGGCCATGGTGCCGCGAGTGGACTCGGGAGACAAAGAGGATGCGAGTCCGGCGTGATTGACTACATTGTCAGGCGTCAATCGTTCCGAACCCACCTGCCGTAGTTTTGAAGATTCCGTTTCCGCGACGCACCGCGCTGTCTTCCGTATGGATCGCCCTTCTCCTGGCCGTCCTGTTCCCGGTCCAGGTTCCCTTGTCGGCGGCCCCCGATGCCTCCTCGATCGACAGCGAACTCGAGGCGCAGATCGAACGCTACATCAAGGGCTTGCGCGGTCGGGGCGTGATCCGCGGCGATGAGCGCACCGCGTGGCTGGTCTACGATCTCAGTTCGGAGAGCAAGCTCGTCAGTATCAACGAGGATGCCGCGCTCCAGGCCGCCAGCATGGTGAAACCCTTCCTGGCCCTGGCGTTCTTCCACCAGGTCGAGGCCGGCAAGCTGATCTATGGCCCGCAGAGTCGGAAGCACATGGAACTCATGATCCAGAAGAGCAACAACGCCTCGACCAACTGGGTCATGCGCCAGACGGGCGGCCCGGCCGCCACCCAGGCGTTGCTCAGGCGGCATTATCCCGACCTTTGCCGGCACCTCAGCCTGGTGGAATACATTCCTTCCAACGGCCGCACCTATCGCAACCGGGCTTCGGCCGCCGACTACGGTCGCTACCTTCACGCGCTCTGGCACCGGCGGTTGCCGCATTCCGAGGAGATCCTGCGCACCATGGCGTTGCCCGGCCCCGATCGCCTCTACACCGAGGCCAGACGCGTGCCGGAGGGCACCAAGGTGTTCAACAAGACCGGCAGCACCGCGATGTGTTGCGGGGACATGGGTATCCTCGTGGCTCGGGGGACCGACGGGAAGGCGTATCCCTACATCCTCGTCGGCATCATCGAGAGCGGCCATCGCAACACTTCCTACGGACCCTGGATCTCGAAGCGGGCGGACGTGATCCGGGAAGTCTCGAACATCGTCTACCTCGGGATGAAACAGCGGCATCCACTCTGACAGGGGTGAGAGATCGTGGCGCTGGCATCCGCCGTCGCCCGGGGTATTTTTCCCGGATGTCCATTCGTCGCTCCAGTCCCGGGAAGAAGATCGAGTTGCTCGCCCCGGCGGGAAACTGGGAGTGCGCGCGCGCGGCCGTCGCCAACGGGGCCGACGCGATCTATTTCGGGCTCCCGCGTTTCAATGCCCGGATCCGGGCGGACAATTTTTCGGAGGAAGATCTTCCGGAGCTGATGGACTACCTGCACCGGCACGGGGTGCGGGGACTGGTCACCTTCAACGTCCTGATTTTCTCCGGCGAACTGGAGGCGGCCCGGGAGCAGTTGCTTCGCATCAA
This sequence comes from Verrucomicrobiia bacterium, assembly GCA_030432615.1. Taxonomy (GTDB): domain Bacteria; phylum Verrucomicrobiota; class Verrucomicrobiia; order Verrucomicrobiales; family DEV007; genus JAEUHH01. Next base: position 2,536 of record JAUIGT010000519.1, on the reverse strand, counting down.
CGAGGCGGGTGTCGATGCCATCATCGTCCAGGATCTCGGGCTCGCGAGGATGGCGCGGGCCCTGGTGCCGGAACTGCATCTTCACGCCTCCACCCAGATGACGATCACCTCGCCGGAGGCGCTCGCCTTCGCCGACAAGCATCTGTCGCTCGACCGGGCGGTGATCGCGCGGGAGAATTCGCTGAAGGAGATCCAGTTGTTTCACGCCGACGAGCCGGGTGCGGTGCCGCTGGAGACCTTCGTCCACGGAGCGCTGTGCGTCGCCTATTCCGGGCAATGCCTGACCAGCGAATCGCTCGGTCAACGCAGCGCCAATCGCGGCGAATGCGCCCAGGCCTGCCGCATGACCTATGATTTGGTCGTCGATGACGAGGAAGTCGATCTCGGGGACAAGCGTTACCTGCTGTCTCCGCAGGACCTCGCCGGGGTTGATCAGATTGCCTCATTGTTGGAGGCGGGGGTTACGAGCTTCAAGATCGAGGGGCGATTGAAGTCGCCCGAGTATGTGGCGGCGGTGACGCGGGTGTATCGGCGGGCGCTCGACGAGCAGGGCTACCGAGCCACCGAGCGGGACCGCTACGAACTGGAAATGGCCTTTTCCCGCGGGCTCTCGTCGGGGTGGCTCGAAGGCATCGACAACCAGCAACTGGTGCACGCGCGCTTCGGCAAGAAACGCGGTGCCTATGTCGGGACCGTGAGTGCGACCGGCAAGGATTGGGTGGAGGTGAAGGGCTTTCGGGTCCCGGTGAAAAACGGTGACGGACTCGCCTTCGAGACCGGCGGAGACACCGATCGCGAGCAGGGCGGTCGCGTCTTCGAGGTCCGTGGACGGAAGCTCTTTTTCCAACGAGGCAAGCTCGACACGCGGAAACTCCAGCGCGGGCATCACGTCTGGAAAACCGATGATCCCCAGTTGAACGCCGACCTGCGAAAGTCCTGGCAGGGTGGGGGAAACCGTTCGGACATCGTGCGTGAACCGCTTCGCTGGGAAGCGCGAGGTCGGGCCGGGGAGGCGATGCGATTGCGCGACCGAGACACGGGATTGGAGGTCGTTTCCGAACAGCCGCTGGCGGTCGCGGAAAAACGCCCGCTTACCGAGGAATATCTGGTGAATCAGCTGGGCCGGCTTGGGCAGACCCGATTCGAACTGGCGTCTTTGGAGGTGGACCTGGATGGCGAGGTGATTCTGCCGGCGAGCGAATTGAACCGGATGCGTCGCGAGTTGGTGGAGATGATCGAGTCGCGGCGGGAGGAAAAACCGAAGCGCCGCTCGACCGGATTGACGCTTTCCGATCTGCTGCCGTCGCGGAAAGACCCGGAGATTTCCGAGCCGGTGCTGCGAATCCTGTGTCGCACTGAAGACCAGGTCGATGCGGCGATGGAATCTGGCGTTTCCCGAGTCTACGCCGACTTCGAGGACCTGCGGCGCTATCGGGACCTGGTTCAGCGGGTTCGCGACTCGGGCAAGGTGGAGATCATACTCGCCACCCCGCGTATCCAGAAGGCGGGCGAGTTGGGCCTGTTCAAGACCGTGGAGCGCGCCGAGCCGGACGGAGTGCTCGTTCGCAACCTGGGAGGCGTCGAATACTTCCAGGCGACGGGTTTGAGAATGATCGGCGATTTTTCCCTCAACGTGGCCAACCCGATCAGCGCGGCCTTTTTCCTGGACCAGGGCTTCGAGAACCTGACCATTTCCTACGATCTCAACATCGTCCAGGTGCTGGACCTGTTGGCGGCCGCTTCGCCCGATTGGTTCGAGCTGACCCTGCACCAGCACATGCCGATGTTTCACATGGAGCACTGTGTCTTCTGCGCGTTCCTGTCGAAAGGAAAAGACTTTCGCGACTGTGGTCGCCCCTGCGAGAAACACGAAGTGAAGCTGCGCGACCGGGTGGGCCAGCTTCACCTTCTCGGCGCGGATACCGGCTGCCGGAACACCCTCTTCAACGGCCGAGCCCAGAGCGGGGCGCGATTTTTGGACGATCTGACAGGGTCGGGTCTGCGACAGTACCGGGTTGAGTTGTTGCGGGAAAATCGCGAGGAAGCCCTGCGGACCATCCGGGTCTACCAGGATCTCCTGGCCGGGCGCATCGGAGGAGATGATCTATGGGGTGCCTTGCAGGTGGAGTCGCGTCTGGGCGTGACGGAGGGGACGCTGGTGGAAGGTTGAGTATTCGCCGGCCAAGGGTTTTCGGGTGTGTGGACAGATTCCGGCCGAATCTTCGCGGGCCTCACAAACCGTGAAAGAGGCGGGCAAAGCGGAATGGCACTCGGTTCAGGAAGTTTCCCGGCGTTGCGCCAGTTTCCAACCGGTGGATTCGCAGGTTGCGAACCTGCACCACATTGCTTGCCCGAGTGCCATTCGGGCTAATACCAAGTCCAAGAAATCACCTGACGATTCAGGGAAGCCAAAAAAGGGGATTCAGCCTTCGGCGTTTCTCGGAGATTCGGGTCGGTTCTCCCCGGTTGCTTCGTTGCTCGTCGGTTGCGATGCCCGCATCGCGCCCTCCTCGCGCCTTGCCCCGGAAAAAACCGC
>JAUIGT010000518.1 GCA_030432615.1 Verrucomicrobiia bacterium | reverse complement strand
TTCTCCTCGGTGGTCGGCTCGGAAGAAGTCACCGCCGCCGTCACCTCGTCCTCGGGGCGCTTGTCGCGGCCGCCGACGATCGGAATCCGGCTGAAAAATCCGCCCGACTCCTCCTCCACGTAGGTGGATTGGGTATCGTAGGACGCACTCTCCTGCTGCGAACGAGGCTTCGCGGTGATGCCGGACCCTTCGTCCTCGTCCTTCCCGAGCCCGGGAATCCAGGAAACGCCCTTCTTGGCCGCGCCCATGGCGGCACCCGCGGCACCGCCGGCAGCCTGCCCGGCCTTTTTCACCGCACGCTTCGGCATCTTGAACGGGCTGAAGCCGGTCTGCTCCTCTTCCGCCTCGGCATCCTCTTCCTCCTCCGGCGGCAGGGCCGCGAGAACCGCCAAGGGCACGCCCCGCTCCACCTTCACCCGGCCTGAGTCGTCCGACCAGCTGCTGATGTCGTTCGAGCTCACCCCCTGGTAGGCGTTGGCGGCCTTCTGATACTGAAATTGCCGAGCGGCCTCTTCCTTCATCCGCTTCGTCTCGCGCACCTCGTCGAGCAACTGCTGCTCGCTCTTGCGGGCGAGCGCGTCCTCCGCCGAGCGCTCCATCGCCGCCTTCTGCGCATCCGGACGAGCCGCCTGCGCGCGAGCGCGGACATGCATCAGCTCCGCCTGCCGCTGGGTCGAGACGCCGGGCAGCCCCGTGGTCATTCCCGAAGCCGCGGCGTTTCCTCCGCTGCTCTCCTGCTGCGCCGATCCGACCCCGATCGCGAGACCGGTGACGATTCCGACCGCGAGCACGGTCCCCCAAGTTCCTCTGTCTGTGGTGCGAGCCAAATCCCGCGAGTGTTTCTCAGCCATGCGATTCCGATTTGGTAAAAATTTTGAAAAAATTACCTCAATTCCGTTTCCGGGTCCAACGAAAGGGCAAATAATTGCACCGCCCGGAATTCTCAAATTTGCGCGAGTGCTTCCGAGCCCCGATGATGGACGTCTCCCCATCAACGATCGGGAGCGTGCGACCTTAGAACTCGCTCGCGCGTTTCCGTTCAGATTCCCGTCCGCTTTTTTCCGTCCGCCCCTCCCGAACCATGAGCCGTTTCCACCAAGAAGCCGAGCTGGCCGCCCGCATGGAACGCCTCGGCATCCACGAGGCCGACCTCGAGGAGCGCTTCATCGCGGGCTCCGGTCCCGGCGGTCAGAAGATCAACAAGACCTCCTCCTGCGTGGCGCTGACCCATCGGCCCAGCGGCATCGAGATCCAGTGCCAGGAATCGCGGTCGCAATCGACCAATCGCCACCTCGCCCGGGAACGACTCTGCGACCGGATCGAGGCCGACCGACTCGCGAAGAAAGCGGAGAAGGCCCGGGTCCGCGCCCGGAAGCGCTACCAGAAACGCCGCCGTTCCAAGGGCGAGAAGGAAGCCATGCTTCGCCAGAAACGGCAGCGCTCGGAGAAGAAACGCTTCCGGGGTCCGGTCCGTCGCGACGAGTGAGGCTGCCCGCGATTTCGCCCCGCATTTCCTTGCGCGGCCCGAAATCAATCGAATAGTTTGGCAGCGTTCCGACGATGCCCCTCTGCCGCCTCATCTATCAAAGCCAGACTTCGTGGGACCAGCTCACCAACGAGCTGCTGCGCGATCTCGCCGTAAAAAGCGCCAAGTCCAACCAGCGGCGCCATATCTCCGGACTGTTGATTCTCTCCGGCGAAAAGTTTCTCCAGGTCCTCGAGGGTCCGTCGGAGGAGGTCAACGCCCTCTACGCGAAACTCATTCGCGACCGGCGACACCACGACCTCGTCCTCATCAGCTACGAGCAGATCGCCACCCGCTGCTTCGAGGACTGGAGCATGCGCGTCGTCGATCTCGACGACCTCCCGCCGACCGCGCGCGAATTCCTGCGCAACAAGTATCCCGAAGTCGACGGCAGCATCGAGATTCCCGAGGACGCCGCGAAGGCGCTCGCACTCCTATTCGACGCCCAGGCCCTCTGCCTCGACGAGACGGAATTCGGCGACGCTTCGTAGCGAGGATCAGGCGTCGTCGCCCTGCACTTTCTTCAGCAGGGCGCCGAGCCGGTCGACCACCTCGGGATGCTCGTTCCAGACGTTGGTCGTTTCCGAAGGATCGTCCTCCAGGTGGTAGAGCTGCCCGGGAGGCCCGCCCTCCTTCGCCGGATCCAGTTCGCGCGGCTGAGTGAAACCGCCCGAACCCCGATGAGGGATGAATTTCCACGGTCCCTGGCGAATCGCGAACACTCCCCAGAGCGAGTGATGCACCGCGTAGTCGCGAACCGGCGTTTCCGGATCCGGATCCAGCAGCGCCGGCAACGCATTCCTGGAATCCTCGCCCGCTCCCGCCGGCAGTTCCGTTCCCGTGATCGCCGCGCAGGTGGCCAGCAGGTCGGTCAACTCGATGAGCTCATCGCTCACCGTTCCCGCCGGCGTCCTGCCCGGCCATCGGACCACGAAAGGCACCCGGTGTCCGCCCTCCCAGATGTCCGCCTTGGTGCCCCGCAGGTGACGATTCCCCTGGTGTCCGTATTCCTTCATCGACGCACCGCGGCCGCTCACCTTGTAATGCTTCACGTCGTCGGTCTCCCGCGCCTCCCACCAGTGATAGAGGCTCCCGTTGTCGCAGGTGAAAATGACCAGCGTCTCGTCGGCGATGCCCGTCCGGTCCAGGGTCTCCAGCACCGCCCCGACAAAGGCGTCCGTTTCCTCCACGAAATCACCGTATTCCCCGCAATCGCTCCGCCCGCGGTATTCCTCGTTCGGCACCACCGGGAGGTGCGGCGAGGTCAGCGGCGCGTAGAGAAAGAACGGCGTGTCCGGCTTCTCCGCCGCCTGCTTTTCGATCACGGCCACCGCCTCGCCCGCCAATCGCGGCAGCACCCCGAAGATGGTGAAATCCGGCGAGCGCACCCCCTCGTCCACGGTGATGAATTCCGTGCGCTTTCGCTCGTGCTTCAGCACCGGCAACCGATAGGGCCGGTCGTTCACCAGGTAGCAGAAGGGCGACATGTTCAACGACGCCGAGATGCCGAAGTAGCTGTCGAACCCCACGTCGATCGGCCCTCCTTTCACCGGCACCGTGAAATCCACTTCATACCCCGGACGAGGCGGCTCCCGACGATCCAGCGGCACTGCCGGCACCGGGTTGCCATCGCGATCCGTCCAGGTCATGCCCAGGTGCCATTTTCCGACACAGTGGGTGTCGTAGCCGGCGTCACCCAACAGGGTGGGAACCGTGACCCGACCCTCTTCGATCAGCGGCGGATCGAAGCCGTCCAACACCCGGTATTTCAACCGCGTCCTCCAGCAATACCGCCCCGTGAGAATTCCGTAACGGGTCGGCGTGCACACCGCCGAGGGCGTGTGCGCATCGGTGAACCGCATCCCTTCCGCCGCCATCCGGTCGATGTGCGGCGTCGAGAGTTTCGCCTCCTCGTTGTAGCAGGACACATCCCCGATCCCCATGTCGTCCGCGAGGATGTAGATGATGTTGGGCAGATCCCGGGCATTCGAAGAATCAAGCCTCGAGACCGTGGTCAGGACCAGAAATAGTGTAAGCCAAAAAGCAGAGATCGATCGAGTCATGCCCTTACCTATCTCATGAAGCCCCTCGCCGCCCCAACCATTGATCCAAGCGCGATGGCGTGCCCGGTTCCGATCCGTCGAGACTCCTGCAACAGCTTCCTCGTAAATTCAGGCCGGCGATTCGAAACCGGTTCCCTTTTTCTCCCCGACTAGCGTAACCCCGTAGCCCGGTTCAACTGGCCCGCCGATCGGCTTCGGGATATTTTTCCCCGCTCCACCCACTCGTCATGAAAACTCCCGCCTCTCTCGCCGCCCTCGTCAGCCTGCTTTTCGCCGCTTTTCCCACCGCCTCCGACGCCTCCTGGCCCGCGTGGCGCGGGGATCTGCTCGGTTCGGGCAAGACTTCCGAAACGGAACTCCCGCTGGAATGGGGCAAGGAAAAGAACATCCAGTGGCGGATCGAACTTCCCGAGGAAGGCAACTCCACCCCGGTCGTGCACGGCGACAAGGTCTTCGTCACCCAGCCGATCACGGAAACCAAGTGGCGTGGCCTGATGTGCTTCGATCGCAAGGACGGCTCGCTGCTCTGGAAGAACGGCGTCACCTACGACAAGGAGGAGCGCACCCATCGTTCCAATCCCTACTGCTCGGCTTCGCCCGCCACCGATGGCGAGATCGTGATCGCCTACTACGGCTCGGCCGGCATCGCCGCCTACGACCTCGACGGCAAGCAACTCTGGTTCCGTGATCTCGGCGCCATCGACCACACCTGGGGCAACTCCACCTCGCCCGTCCTCCACGGCGATCTCGTCATCCAGTACCACGGCCCCGCCAAGAACGCCGTGCTCTACGCCTTCGACAAGAACTCGGGCGAAACGGTCT
>JAUIGT010000517.1 GCA_030432615.1 Verrucomicrobiia bacterium | reverse complement strand
TCAAAGCTCATGGTCTTTTCCGGTTGTTCTTCCGTCGATCATCAAATGCCGAAACGGACTCCCACGGGAACGACGACAAGGCAGCCTTCCACGGCATCGAACACCACGCTCTCGCCGTGGATGGTATCCCCGACGCACTTCACCTGGCATGCCCCCGGCGGGAGTTCCAACACGCCCCCCGGGAAGGCCGGGAGTTCGATTTCCCGGGTCTCTTTTTCCACCGTCATCCAACCGCCCTCGGGATCGCCCGCGAAACGCCGAACCACCTGCCCGGGGGGGCGCTTCATCCGTTCAAGGAACCGCAGGGTCACCCGGCGCGGTGATTGTTCGCGTTCCAGGCCGTCTCCATTCTGCGCATCGAAGAACCGCAGTCGCACTTCCGCCTTGTCCGAAGGAACCGCCTCGAGGGTCTCGATCACCCCCCTCGCCTCGCTGTCCTCCTCGGTTCTCAGTTTCGCCACCTCTTCGGGAGAAAGTCTGGCAAGAAGGCGCCGCGCCTCCCTCGAGCAACGTTCGTCCCAAAGGTCTGGACGCTCCTGCCAGCGATCGATCACCGCCTGCGCTCCCAGGCTCGAATCGGCCTGCCGACCGTCGAGATACAGCGCGGCCGACACCACCCAGGGATCCCTGCTACGGAGGGCCGACGCCAGATCGACCCGCGGCGCCACGGTTTCCAGGAGAGAATTCTCCGTGGGCACTGTCGGCGGCGTACCCGCCACCACGAGCAGGTAGAGATAACGCTCAAAGGAAAAGGTCGCAGCATCTTCCACGATCCCGCGATGGCGCAGGACATCCGGCCTGGAGAGATGGGTCGCCACATGGAGGCGCCTCAGTTCATCGCACCGGAATTCCCTGTCCCCCACGCGGAACGTGCCTTTCTCCACCAGGTCCGCCAGGATCTCATCCCGCTTCCGTTCGAGGGTCGCGTAGAAGGAATCAACCGGAACCTCCATCTCGTAGATCCCCGGAAATCGGTGCAGGGCCTCTTCCAGTTGCCCTGCCTCGTGAAGTACTTTGACCTCCGCATAGCGCTCACTGTATTCGTTCTGTCCGTGCACCCTCTCGGCATTCGGCACCAGCAGCAGTCCCAGAAAGGCAGACACTGAAGCCGATCCGGGGATTCGTTTCGATCGCAAGGTCAGACGGAATCGCTCCATGCCTCATTCTGACTTGAGTCCCTTCTCTCGGGCATCGCGTTTGTGGGGAAGCGTTCCGCGCCTTTTGCCCTCGACGAGGTTTTTCCCGCCCTCCGTGCTCTCTCCTGTCCGGGTCGTGCCTCGAGGGCTCTCCCATTCCCGCAGGCAAATGTCCTCCTGTCTAACGACCGACTTTCTCGCTTGGCTCGTAGCAGGCGGATTCGCTCCCTCGGGGAACCCATGGTGGTGGTCTCGCGCACGGGACCGAATCTCGATGGGGTGGAGATCTGGTTCGAGGAAAAAGGCGGGAAGCATTCCATCATCCTGACGGACTGACATGTTCCCATGGGAAGCGCCGACCTGGCGGAGTTCGCGGGGATGTTTCCGCACCTGCGCTACGATAGTCCGCCCGCCGACTCTGGACGATCTTTTCCTCACCTTGGCGAAGGAGGAGGTGCCACAAGGGGCGCGCACCAATACACTCCGCTGGTCCACTAGCAGGGCTGGGCGGTGGCACCTGCGGCACTTGCGGGTCCTGCGGCTAAACCGTCACACGGCGCTCGTCCCGTCGATCGCGGAACCGGTGGTGCTCCCGGGGGCGCTGGCCTTCGCCTTCGTGGGATTGTATTTCACGGCGACGCTACCGAGCATGGATCACATGGGGCTGCCATTCTTCCTCGTCATCATGCCCATCGGCTTCGCGAGTGGAACCTACTTTCCTCTCCCGGCCATTCGATGGCTGCACTCCCTCCGTTAGGTGAAACCCCTGTTTCACCTGGCGGAAGGCGTGCGACTCCTTCTGATCGAGGGAGACTTCACCAGTCACCTGCCGAAAACAATGCTGACCTGTCTCGGCATACTGCTGGTGCCGGTTCCGATCGTGAGGCGGAAGCTGCGGGGGCGAATGTTCGGGGAGGATTGAATTGCTGCTCTCTCAAACGAATCTCCGTCGCACGAATCGAGGTCATGGCGCCGTCCCGGCCGTCTCTGCGATGGGGAAGACCTCGAAACGCTGCACGTAAACGACGCTCCCGAAAGCCGCCCCAGCCGCACAGGATCGGAGGCGCCCGAAGAGTCCCCCGTCAAATCTGGTGACCTCTCTCCCGTCGATGTGAACAACGATCGCCGGCCCTGCCGCCTACTCCAACAGTCGAGGCACCGGCATCGGCGCCACCGACAAGCGCGGCGACGCGATTCCCGAATTGATCGCCTGATGCTCGCCCCCCTTCACCTTGTCGGAAGACGGTTCATACCAATCCTAAGGAATGACCTGTCGATTGTCGGAGGTGGCTGTCGCGGGGGCAGGGGCGAGGATGGCGTGGTGCGAGGATCGCGACCGACGAGAAACGAAGCGGCCGGGGGAAAACCGGCCCGAATCCGCGATAATCGCCGAAGGCTGATTCTCCCTCTTTCCCTTTCCTGAATCGTCAGGGTTTTTCTTGGATCTGGTCTCCATCCGGGACCAGGTTGGCGCCCCTGCCCAGGTGGCGGAAGACGCCGGTTGATTCCCCGGTTCGCGTCGCTGAGAGAAAGTCATGTCCACCGAACGGCCCTCGCAGGGCCACCTCACCTACCGGGTGCCCTACGCGGATACCGACCAGATGGGAATCGTCTACTACGCCAATTTCCTCGTCTATTTCGAACGATCCCGGAACGAAGTCTTGCGCTCACTGGGCCTGACCTACCGGGAGATGGAAGCCGAGGGCATTCTGCTGCCCGTGATCGAGGCGCACTGCCGCTATCTTCAACCCGCCCTCTACGACGACCTCCTTGAGATCCACGGTTGGTTTTCCCGGGAAGGTCGAACCCGTGTGCGTGCGCATTGCGAAGTGAAGCGCGGCGAAACGCTGCTGGCGGAAGGATACACCATCCACGCTTGCCTTTCCCGGGAGACCAGGCGCCCCATTCGGTTGCCCGAGATCTTCATTCCCGCGAGCGACGACGATTGAAGGAAGCCAAGCCGATTTCCAGAACGCGGCGCCACCGCCGATGGGCTTTCAGCGGAGAGTCGGCGAAGCGGTCCCCATTCCGAACCATTTTTCCGCCCTCGGTCCCGATCCGATCCCGGGATCCCTTGAGCCCCCTTCGCCAGACGAGGCGCCAAGACTGGAGGAGTCTTCATTGTCCAAGAAACACCCGGCCAGCGGCAATTCCTAGTCCCCGCCGCGCAGCCCGTGCCTGAGGAAAGCGGAATTTCCTGCAGATTTTCCCTTGAAAACCATCACGCTTCGGACACATTCCCACTCCGCCCGGACATCGTTTCGGGCGCGACCATTTTCCGATTCCTCTGTAGCTCAGCGGTAGAGCGGGTGGCTGTTAACCACTAGGTCGTTGGTTCGAATCCAACCGGAGGAGCCACTTTGTTCAGGGCTTCACCGACACATCGGTGGAGCCCTTTTTCTTTCCGGATTCCGGCCCTCCACACCTCCGGCGCTGCTCGCACCGCCCTGCCGGCCCGCGGGGTTATCCCTCCCTTGCGTAATTCGGAAGGTGGGCTTTGTGTCTGCCGGTCCTTTCCATCGATTTCCCCTCTCCTGTTTTCTCATGCTCACCATCCGCAAACTCAAGAAATCCGTCGGCGGCCGCGTCCTCTTCGAGGAAGCCGACATGCAGATCAACTACGGCGAGCGCGTCGCCCTGGTCGGTCCCAACGGAGCGGGGAAATCGACGCTTTTCGGCATCATCCTGAAGAACACCGACCACGACGCCGGCACGGTGGAGCGGGACGAGTGGACCATGGTCGGCTTTCTCCCCCAGGAGGGCGAAGCGGTTGGTGACGAGACGGTCCTGCAGGTGGCCACGGGACAGGCGGGCGTGCTGGAGAGCCTGGAGCAGACCCTTCGCAAGCTGGAAGAAGCGGGCACGGTCGATGCGCCGGAATACTTCGAGGCCCAGACCCAGTTCGATGCCCTGAGCAATCCTCAGACGGAGGCCAAAGCCAAGAAGATCCTCCGCGGGCTCGGCTATCGGGAGACGGATTTCGAACGTCCGGCCAAGGAGATGAGCGGCGGCTGGATCATGCGCGCCCACCTGGCGCGGCTGCTGGTGATGGAGCCCGATCTCCTGATGCTGGACGAGCCCACCAACCACCTCGACCTGATGTCCCTGCTCTGGTTGCAGGACTACCTCAAGAACTATTCGGGCGCCCTGCTGATGATCTCGCACGATCGCTCCTTTCTCGACGAGATCTGCAACCGAACCTTCGAACTCTCGTTGGGCAACCTCTACACTTACAACGGAAACTACAGTTTCTACGAGAAGCAATCCGCCAAGC
>JAUIGT010000516.1 GCA_030432615.1 Verrucomicrobiia bacterium | reverse complement strand
GAGGTAGAGTTTCTCCGGTTCCACCTTGAGCACGCCGCGGTATTCGGGATCGGAAATGCCGTAGCTCTCGCTCACTCCCCAGGGCTCCTTCAGGTAGGCGCTCCCGGTGAGCATGCCGCCATCGAGAAAGATCTTCACCCCCCGCAGCCAGAGCAGGTTGTCGTAAGCGTGCAGGCGGTGGCCGGCGATCTGGTCGAGATTCTGCTCGATGGCCTCGATATCGCCGCCAACGCCGAGCCCGTGATAGAGGTAGACCCGGCAGGTGAGTTCTCCGTCTTTTCGCAGGGTCTCGTAGAGACGGATGGCGCTCTCGCTGGCGGAGCGGTCGGCGATGCCGGTCAGCCCGACCCGGTTGTAGTCGGCGATCAGTTCCCTGAGCCGCCCCAGCCGTTCATCGAACGTGGGGGCGCGCTCTGCCGGCGGCACCTTGATCAGTCCGCCGCCGCCCCGGATGATCCCGGTCAGGCGGCCGGTCTCGGGGTTCCGCTCGAGGATGACTTCGGAGCCCTCGGGCACCTGGAAATCCTCGTCGATGCCGGAAAGTTCCAGCGCGAGGGAGTTGACGGCGGCGTCAGGCCCGGTGCGAAAGCGGACCGGGTTGCGCGGCGCGGCGCGATCCAGTTCTTCGCGAGTGGGATAGCGGCGTTCCCGGAGTCGAGTGATGAAGACCTGGGAGAGGGTGATCCATTCGCCGTCCTCGGCTTCGGCGGCCCGCTCGGCGATGTAGCCGAGCACGTCCTCGATGGACTCGAAGTCGGGGTAGGTGTGCTCATACTCGTACATGGCCGCTCCCGTCGAATGGACATGGGAATCGATCAGGCCGGGGAGCACGGTTGCGCCCTCGAGATCGACGATTCTGGTGTCCGGGCCGGTGAAGGCCCGCATGTTCTCGTCGGCGCCCACCGCCACGAGTCGCTCCCCGCGGACGGCCAGGGCCTCGGCGATCGAGAAATCGGGGTCCACGGTCACGATCTTTCCGCCGCGGAGAATGAGGTCGGCCGGAGCTTCGGTGTCCTGGCCGCGGGTCGCCGGCAGGAGCGCGAAAAGGGCGCAGCCGAGGAGGAAGACGTTCGAGACGGGCCGGGAGGAGGAAAAGAGGACGCGTTTCATCGGATGAGGCGGACGGGGCGGGGCGGGGAGAGGAGTGATGGGCGGGCAGGCCGTTCGCCACTCATCCTGCCCGAGGGGCACGCGGTGTCAATCGCACCCGGGGAACGGCATCCCGTCCCCTTGGCTGCCGATGGCTGTGGGCGGAGGGGGGAATTCGGCGCGACAAGAGCGGAGAGAGCAGCGCCCCTGCTCGCCCCGGTAGATCGGCAGCAACCAACCGCGGATGGTCGTGTCCCCGAGCCGAGAGAGAAAAATGATGGGCCGCGTTGAAGGGGAAATCCTGGGAGGTTCCGGGAATTTTCACCTGACCTCGTACTTGGGTGACCCGACCGTGACCGAGGTCTTCCCCTGGACACAGGACAAGCCGGCGAGAAATCCTACCGGGTTACCGGGCGGGAATGCGTCAATACAGTCCCCGTATCATGGATTGACGCGAACGAATTGAACTGTGGAACGGAGTATTCCTGACCTTTGGTCGACAGCCCTGGAACGGCACCTCCCGGCCCCGAGAGTGCGGAGTTGAATTTCTTCAATTTTTTCGGGAGGCTGGGCGAATGAAGCTGCAAGTCTTGCCGATCCTTTTCCTGGGACTCAACCTGTTACCGCTTGAGGGGCATGCCGAAACCGATGCCGAGTTTCAAAGTGCCGTTGATTCGGCGAAGGCCTGGCTGAATGCACCGGCGGAAGATCGAGGGAATCTCGAAGAATCTCTGGAGGCTTACGGTGGAGATATCGATCTTTTTTTCGAAGCATTGCGCCCAAAAGGCAGCGACGCCCATGCCGAAATCAAGGGGCGGGAGGTGAGGGGAGACACGTTCACCGTGCCGCGATTGCTGGAACGAAACGAGGATCATCCCTTCAACTTCTACGTCCCGTCCCACTACGATCCCGACAAGCCGATGGGGCTTCTCCTCTGGATGCACGGTGGCGGAACCTACAAGCCGGGGAAAAACGTCAATCGTCGGGGAATCGGAGCGGATCCGAAGGATCTGGAAGAGGGCGATTTTATCGCCGTCGCAGCTGAAGCCTGTCACGGCGTGAATTTCCCGGAGGGAGCGGTTCCGGATGCGATGGCTGGCCGCTGGTCCGTGCCGGCTTCGGAGCGATACCTGTCAGACCTGGTGAACGAATTCATGCACCGATATCACATCGATCCCAATCGCATCGTCTTGAAGGGCTATTCGATGGGCGGCATTGGCGCCTACAATCATGCGATGCGCACCGATCGATTCGCGGCGGTCGGGATCGGTGGCGGCAGCTGGACCTGGGGGACTTTCGATACCATGCTGAACACTCCTGTCTTCATCTGGCATGGAAAAGAGGATTCCTACTGGAACGCTCCCGGCGATTGCCGGAATCGCATGACTGATGTGTGTCATGCGCGGTTTGCTCACGAGATCCTGACCGAATTGGGTTACGATCATGTTTATGTCGAAACCGACGGCGGGCATAATGATGTCAACCGCCTGGATGGGAAATGGTTCAGTCCCACCGACCAGTTTTTCAAAGGCAGGACAGGATTCATGGTCGACAAGTTTCGCGATCCCTACCCCACGAAGGTCGTCGCGATGACGCCGCGCGGATCTTATGAGGTGATCGATCCGCTAACGAGCGGAGATCCCTTTCGCCAGGCCGAATCGCTCCACGATCATTGGGTGAGTATCGAGAACCACACGCCGGGACCTGTGCCAGTCGATCACCTCGTCAAAGAAGGGCAGATCAAGACCGCGAAATCCCGCGAGGAATGGCTCAATTTCTCAGCCAAGCGAAGCCGCAGCACCTTCCAGGGCGCAAGGATCGAGATGGAAAACCTTGGCAACAACCGCTTCACCGCGAGAACGCTGCATGTGGATTCCTTTCGCCTCTGGTTGCATCCCAGAATGGCGGATTTGACGAAACCCATCCAGGTTTCGGTGAATGGAAAGGACGCCGAGTTTACTTGCCAACCAAGTTTGCTGACAGCTTTGAAAAGTTTCGAGCGAAAGGAAGATTGGGGATTGATCTACCCTGGTTCGATCTTGATCGAGGTGAAATGATGGACTGTCCGGGTAAACGGGAACGGAATAGCCGCAGGTGCTCGCGCTTTGAAGAGTACCAGGCAGAGCGGGAATCGGCAGCCCGCCAGGGCGATCGAGGCGAACGTTCGCTCGAGGCTGGAGAAACCCGAAGAGGAACGGTGGAACGCCTCGCTGTCCAGCTTGGGTGATCCGGTCAGTGCAGGAGAATTCTCTCGAGATTCCGTGATTACTCTTCTGCTCCCGCCGGGGGAACGGTCGAGGCACCCGGGGGAAGGTAGCCACCGCTGTCCCCATTGTCGTCGGGACTCACCCAGAAGGAGTAGAGGGCTCCGTTGGTGAGGTGGAAACGGAACTTCACTTCTTCGTCCGCCAGGTCGGCGAGATCGTCCCGACCTTCCCAGGCGATCCGCGATGCAGTCGAATCGCCGGACAGTGGTTTCGATCGGGCGATGGGATTGCCGGAGGGATCGAGAACTTCCACCCGCAGTTGCCCCTCGGATGCTCCCAGGTTCACGAAGAGATGCCGTCCGGAAAAGGTGACCGGTCGGGTGGTCAAGGTGCCGGTCGTGTCGCCGGCCTCCATCGAGGCGAAGCCGTCGCGACGCAGGGTGGCGAGTCCGATGGAGGCACCGTGATAGATTCCCCGTGTCCCGTCCGAGCTTACGCCCGAGTAGGCGCAGTAGGGGAATACGAGCCGGTCCTCGTGCAACACGAAGACGCCCGTGGTCGTATGGACGTAGGCCCGATCCCAGGCTCCCTCGCGACGTTCGCCCCGGATGAAGCCGCTTCGATCGGGTCGATCCCAGTGAAATCCATCGCGGCTGAACCCGATCTCCAGATCGGTGAGCTTGGGGAATTTCCCGCTGGCGCAGACTTCATTGTTCGGGCCGCGGTGAATCTGATGCATGCCGATCATGATGCTTTCGTAGGCGACGGCGGCGAGGCTGTAGAGCTGCGGCGGCTGCGGTTCGCCGGGGTAGGAGTCGTCCGGCTCGGGCAGCCCGCGCCTGGCCTACGACGTCGTGACGACCGGGGTCAAGGAGGACCAGACCCCGAGCCGCCTGCACACGCTCGTCGACGCCGAGTCGGGTGACGTCATCACGAGCTGGGACGAGATCGTCAACGGCACCGGCAACTCGATGTACTCGGGCACGGTCACGCTGAACACGATCCAGAGCGGCTCGACAAGTTCCAACAAGAGGCTGAGATCATCGGCCGCCTGACCAGCCCCTTTACAGTCCGCGCCTTTGACTATGGCAAAGATGACGATGGTCGTTACTTCATCGTCATG
>JAUIGT010000515.1 GCA_030432615.1 Verrucomicrobiia bacterium | reverse complement strand
CCCGTCAGCACGATGGATGCTCGCCGAATCAGCGACCGGGCGTCAGCACGTTTTGAGAATGAGAGGCCGTTGGCTGCGAGAGCTTCTTCCAGAAACGCGTCGACAGAACTGTTTGATCCGCCTGAAGACTTCGGAACGGTGGGCCGCGTGACCGGCTGAAACGACCAGTGATCCGATTTTTCCTCAACGACGGCATCCATCTGACCAGGCCAGACCGCCCCCTGTTTGATCCACTCAGTCAGCAAAGAAATTTCTTTGGTCGACAGTTTGCTTTCGTCGGGCGGCATCCGCATTTCATCGTCGTCGTGATTGATCAGCTCGATCAGGTAGCTCTTCTCCGGCTTGCCGGGAACGACCGCCGCAAGACCGGAATCTCCACCTCGCAGCATTTTCGCGCGAAGATCGAGACGCAGGTTCGATTCCTGCTCGTCTTCGCCGTGGCAGTACCAGCAACGCGATTCCAGGATCCGAGCGATGTCACGCTGAAAATCGACATCATCGGCAACCGCCACCGAGCAGACAGCCAGAACGACTGCGACGGTGATCAAACGGGAAAGATCTTTCATGATTGAATCGCTCAGTTTTGGGGAAGCCTGTTAAAACCGACCGGCGTTCACCGGCCATGCGATTTGGTCCGCCTCGCCTTAAAGGGCCGCCTTCCAGCCGGCGTCGAGTTGCTTACTAAGAGTGCTCACCAGTTCCGGATGAGCACTCGCAATGTTCTTTGTTTCGTGCGGGTCAGTTTCGTGGTCGAAGAGTTCGACGTAAATCGGTTTCACTTTCGGGTCGCGATGATCTCGCCACACGACCAGGCGATAGCGATCCGTTCGCATCGTGTAGCCCATGAGGTGTTTCTCGAACAAATCGCGGTCCCACTTGTCTCCCTGCTGAGCGATGATCCGTTCTTCGACTTCTTTGATAAGCGGACCAAACCACGTTTCACGCATCTCCTGAGACAGCGGATTCGCTGCCCACTCTCGAAGGGCCGGGTTGGGATACTGACTGAAGACAGCTTTCTTCCAAGGCTGATCTGGCTTATCGAGCAAAGTCGCAAAACTGTGTCCTTCGAGATGGTCCGGGCGAGTCAGGCCAGCCAACTCGCACAGCGTCGGAAAGATGTCGACCAGCTCAACGAGCGCGTCAGTCTTCGCTCCGCGAGTCTTCATCGCCGGAGCCGAGATCATTAATGGGACTCGCGTTGCGATTTCATAGTTGGTCGCCTTGCCCCAGACACCCATGTCGCCGAGGTGCCAGCCGTGATCGCCCCAGACAACGATGATCGTGTTTCTGGCAAGATCGAGCTCGGTGAGTTTTTTCATGATGCGTCCGACCTGGGCGTCGGCGTAGGTGACGCAGGCGGCGTAGTGGCGGCGGACCTCGTCGGCGAATTCCGGGTCGGTGTTGGGATCGCGGCCCCAGCGCTGGTATTTCATGAACTCACCCGAGCCGTGCCACGTGGTGCGGACTACGGGCTTCTCCGGATGGGGAATGGGCGGAAGCTCGGCGTCGCGATAGGGCTCGAGATACTTGGCGGGCGCGCCGAAGGGGAGGTGGGGACGCAGGATGCCGACGGCGAGGAAAAAGGGTTTCTCCTTTGCTTCGGCGGCCAGTTGGTCGAGCTGGGAAAGGGCCTCGTTGGTGCTGATTCCATCCGGGTAGATGGTGTCGGGTCCCTCGAGGGCCTGGAAGACAGCCATCTCCTTGGCGTTTCCGCGGATTTCGCCGTGGGCGAGCCCGTGCATCCACCCGCGCGGATGCTGCCAGTCGCCGGCGGGAAGGAGGTGGCGATCCCAGGCGCCTGGCATCTCGGGCTGGTCGGGATCATTCCAGTCCGGGCCGCCCCGTCCACCGGGGTGATGGGAAACCTTGCCGACGGAGACGGTGGTGTAGCCGTGCGAACGAAACCAGCCGGGAAGGCTCACGGGTTTCGGGGCGGCGGACTCGCCTTTTCCCGCGGCCCGGGCTCGCTGGAAAAGGGCCTCGTTGCTGGAAGGACCGTAGGCGCCGGTGAGTAGGGCGAAGCGCGAAGCGCCACAGGTGGGCGCCTGGACGTAGTGGCGGCGGAAAACGCGGCCCTCGGCGGCGAGGCGGTCGATGTTCGGTGATTCGATGTAATCCACGCCGTAGCAACCGAGTTCGGGGCGGAGGTCATCGACACAGATCAGGAGCACGTTGGGCTTCGCGGTCGCCTCGGCGGCGAGCGAGGCGGCAAGTACCAGGACCGGGGCGAGAAAGGCGGGGAGTTTCATGAGGGGAAGGAAGCGAGAGGGATTTTCAGCCGGCGATGAGATTCATGAGTCGTTGCTGGACCTGCGATTCCCATTTCTCGAGGAAGGCGAGTTGGCCGGCGGCGGCGAGGGCGTTGTCGAAGTGTCCGGCTTCGGCCTCCGATGCGAAATCGGGAAAGTGCTCGGTGATACCTGCCCGCTGGCGACCGAGCCGGCCTAGAAGCCCCTGGAGTTTCTGCTGGGCGGTCATCTCGGGTTCGGCGAGGAGAGCCCGGGCGAGGGCGGAGCCGGCGGCGGCGCGTTTCCTGAGAATGTCGTCGGCTTCGTTGAGTGCCGGGCTGATCTCGGAGAAGAGATCCATCAACGCGGGATCGAGGGCGGCCTGCCTGCCGATCTCGACGCCGTGCAGTTCGAGCCAGTGACGCAGCCGCCGCGACGGGGATCGCAGGACCTGGTACGCCTGGTTCACGCCGGCGGCGCGCTCGGCATCGCCGCCTTCGCCGTCGGGGTGCAGTTGGCGGCCGAGTTCGCGCCAGGCGGACTCGATGGCATCGTCGGCGAGATCGAGCCGGCGATCGAGGCCGAGGGTGGCGAAGGCGTCCATTGGTTGTTTCGTCAGACAGGATTTACCCGATTGAGTGGATTGGGCCGATTCTTCAATGCCTTGAAAGAAATCCAATTCATCCAGTCAATCCTGTCCAAACCCTAGGCCGCGAAGCTCTCGCCGCAGGAGCAGGTGACGACGGCGTTGGGGTTGGTGACCTTGAAACCGCCCTGCTGGAGGTCGTCGCTGAAATCCAGTTCCGATCCGGTGACGAAAAGGGCGCTCTTGGGATCGATGACGACCCGCACGCCGTTGGACTCGACCATGATGTCGCGATTGGCCGGGCCATCGACGAGATCCATCTTGTATTGCAGTCCCGAGCAACCGCCGCCGACGACGGCCACGCGCAGGGCTCCGTGCTCCAGGCGGCCCTGTTTCTTCAGCAGGGACGTGAGTCGGGCGGAGGCCCCGTCGAGGACCTTGATGAGAGTCTCGTTGCCGAGCTTGTAGTTGATTTCGGAGGTGGCGGGAGACGTGGCGGACATGCGGACAATGAAGGCGGAAAATGGAACTTGGCAACGGCGGGGAAAAGCGGGGCGCGGCTCACGGCGAAGCGAATTTTCGCGGGTCGGTTTCGCGAATTCGAGAATTTTCCGCTTGCCTGAGCGTCATCACCTTTCGAAAATCCGAAGCAACCCAGCGGAGCGGCGTTTGCGGCTCCTTCGACCATCTCACTTCATCGATTCCATGAAAACACTTCCCCGACTTTTGTCCCTTCTCGCCGTGGCGGGAGCGACTCTGGCTTTTTCCCAGGACGCCCGTGCGGAATACGACATCAAGGAATACCGCGCCGAGTCCCACATCAGCGCCTTCGCGATGTACCTGACGCCCGACAACGAGCTGGCCGGCAATCCCGGCGGTGGCGGGGTGTCGTTCGATTTCTATTTCAACGAGAACCTCGGGGTGTCCTTTGCCGGTGCCTGGGCGGATCCCGACGTGGGCGATCTCTGGCAGACCTACACCATGGATCTTGATCTCCGCTACCCGATTCCGTCCGGTGGCATGGCTCCCTACGTGTTCGTCGGCGGCGGCGCCTTCGTGGGCGAGGGGTCGGAAATGCTGGCTCGTGGTGGTGCCGGTCTCGACATCCGCTTTCTCCCGATCCCCTTGTTCATCGACTGGAGCTACACCTTCCTCAGCGGCGGCAACGGGAAAACCGAGCCGTCGGACTTCGGCGGGCTGCGTTTCGGGACGAAGTTCGTTTTCTGAGGAGACTTCAGGATTCGCTCTTCTCAACCGGCACGGGTCCGACCTGTCCGCAGTTCGGGCAGGACTGGTGGCGCCGGAGTTCGGCCAGCACCTTGTAGTAGTCCTGGCGGGGTTTGCCGTCGGACTTCCGGCGGGTGGGATTGTAGCCGCACCGGGGACAGACGATTTTCCCGTAGAAGAGGTGTCGGGTGATCGGGTAGGCGGCGATCGAAACCGCGATCGGGATCAACGCCAGCCAGATCCGGTGATGCCAGATCGTGGTCACGGCGAGGAGCAGTACGGCGATCGCCGAGACGCACCCGATGCGGACCTGGAGCCCGACGAACTTCTCCTTTCCGATCGATTTCACCCAGTGGCTGTTCTCGGGAACTGCTCGCTTCTTC
>JAUIGT010000514.1 GCA_030432615.1 Verrucomicrobiia bacterium | reverse complement strand
TTGCCTCCGGCGGTCTCAGCCGTCATTCAAGCTGTGGCAGCCTGGCCCAACCAGCTCGGGAGCTCAAGTGACGCCCCTCACCATACCCGCCACCAGGGAATTGGTGGTTGCCGGGCGGCGCGTGCCGGTGCGATAGATGGTGGCCCGGATTTCTCCTGGTGAGGAACCGGCCCAACGTTGATGATGCCGACCGTGTCCGCCCGCCTCGCCTTGATTTCCTGCTGTTCCCGACCGCTGCCCGTGGTGGCGATGAGCCTGGCGATTTTCCTCGGGGCGATCCCGGGCGAATCGATGTCGGCGGAACAGCCAGTGCCGGTCGAGGTGGTGACGGCGAAGCTTTCCGAGGAGGTGGACCGGGAGGTTTCGCTGACAGGCACGGTGACCTCGCAGCGGCGCGCCCGGCTTTCGGCGCGGACCGACGGACTGGTCCAGGATTTGGCGGTCGATGCCGGCAGCGTGGTCGAGGAGGGAGAGGTACTGATGAAACTCGACCCCCGACTGTCCGAGATCGAGCTGGAACTGGTCCGGGCGGAGATCGAGGCGGCGGAGGTGCAACTGGCCGACGCCCGGCGCCGGGTCGAGGAGGTCAAGGAACTGGCGGAGACGGGCGGCTTCGCCAAGTCGCAGGCGGAGACGCTGGAATCGAACCTGCGCATTCGGGAGGCGGAATTGAAACGGCTGCGGGTGCGGGAGGAGGAGCAGCGGGAACGGATCGAGCGCCATCAACTGGTGGCCCCGTTCCCGGGGGTCATCGGGCGCAAGTTCAGCGAAGCCGGGGAGTGGGTGGACACGGGTACGCCCGTGCTGGAATTGGTGGAGATCGACCGGGTCTGGTTCGATCTCCAGGTGCCGCAGGAATTTCTCGCCCCGGTTCGCGACGCGAAAGGGGTCACGGTGACCCTCGATGCCTATCCCGACCGCCCGATCGATGCGGCGATCGCGGTGACGGTTCCGGTGAAGGACGAGGTCTCGCGGACCTTCCTGACTCGCCTGAACCTCGAGGATCCCGACGGTCTCGCGGCGCCGGGCATGTCCGGGGAAGCGGTGATCACCTGGCGCCCGAGCACGGGATCGACCGTGAAGGTGCCCCGCGACGCCGTGGTCCGCTTTCCCGATGGCTCGGCCAAGGTCTGGACGGTGGTCGAAGGTGAGGGCGGGAACGGCCTCGAGGTTCGTCCCCGGGAGATCAGGCTCTCCGGGGCGCTCGGCGAACTGGTCGAGGTGGTGGAGGGACTCGCGGGCGGGGAGCGGGTGGTGGTGCGTGGCAACGAGGGACTGCGCGAGGGGCAGGCGGTCACTTTGCGCGAGGTGGAACCGAAATCGACCGAAGCATCCGTTGCCCCCTGAGTCGTCATGATCGATCCGCTCCTCAAGCGCGGCACGCTAGTGTCCGTGGTCGTGGCCATGATCCTCCTCCTGGGTATCGTGGCCGCCACCCGCGTGCCGGTGCAGATGATCCCCGATCTCGACACCCGCATCATTTCCATCGAGACCCGCTGGCCCGGCGCCACGCCGCAGGACGTGGAGAAGGAGATCCTCATCGAGCAGGAGCAGTATCTCCGCGGCCTGCCCAACCTGTTGCGCATGACCTCGGAGGCTTCGACCGGTGCCGCCGAGATCGAACTGGAGTTTCCCTTCGGCATCGACACCAACGAGGCCCTGCTCGAAGTGAACAACGCCCTCAGCCAGGTGCCGTCCTACCCGGAAAACGTGGACGAGCCGGTGCTGCGGACCGACTCCTTTTCCTACAATCCGTTCATGTCGTTCCGGATCGTGCCGCTGCCCGGAAATCCGCAGGGGCACGACATCAACATGCTCCTCGACTTCGTCGATGACAATGTCCGCCCGCCCATCGAGCGGGTGGAGGGCGTGTCCCAGGTACGACTGGGAGGCGGGGCGCGACGGCAGATCCGGATCCATGTGGACGCGCCCAAGCTCGCGGAGCGGAATCTCACCCTCGCCGATGTGCGCCGGGCGATCCGCGACCGCAACATCGACATTTCCGCCGGGGACATCGACAGCGGAAAGCGTCGCTACCTCATGCGGACGGTGGGACGATTCAAGACCCTCGAGGACCTGGAAACGCTGATCCTGGTCCGAAGGGGCGACGCCATCACCCGGCTCGGGGACGTGGCCCACATCGAACTGGAACACGCCGAGCTGCGCAGTCTTTCCTACTCCGACGGCGAGCCAAACATCCGGCTCAGCCTGGTCCGGCAGACCGGTTCCAACGTCATCCAGATCAAGGAAAAGGTCCTGCCGGTGGTAGAGCGGCTCAACGAGGACGTCCTCGCCCCCGCTGGGTTGCAGATGACGCTGAGCAACGACGACGTGCGCTACGTGGAGGATTCCGTGGCCAACGTCGTCCAGAACATTCTCCTCGGGGCGATTCTCGCGGCGATGGTGATGTTTCTCTTTCTCCGTTCCGGGTCGGCCACGCTCATCGGGATGGCGGGGATGCCCATCTGCGTGGTGGCGGGATTCATCGGTCTGCTGCTGCTCGACCGGACCATCAACGTGATCTCGCTGGCGGGGATCGCCTTCGCCATCGGGATGACGATCGACAACACCATCGTGGTGCTGGAGAGCATCGAGCAGGAGCGGCAATCGGGAAAGAGCCGGCTCCAGGCGGCGCGCGACGGTGTGCGCAACGTGTGGACGGCGGTCCTGTCGGGCACCATGACCACGGTGCTCGTCTTCCTGCCCATCCTCTTCGTGAAGGAGGAGGCCGGTCAGTTGTTTTCCGACATCGGCATCGCCATTTCCGCGTCCATCATCGTCTCCATGCTGGTGGCCATCGCGGTGGTGCCGGTCGCCTTCGCCAACCTGCCGGATCGGCGGTCGCGGAGACGAAAAAAGGCCAGGGAGGGTGACTCGGGAACGGAGGCGCCGAAGCCGCGACGCCTGCGGTTGCTGCGGCCCATCGAATGGCTCATCGGCGGCCCGGTGCGCCGACTGGTTTGCATCGCCGGCATTCTCGCGGCGACTTTGGCGGCCTTCGTCTTCCTGACGCCTCCGGCCGAGTACCTGCCCGAGGGCGAGGAGGCGAAGGCCTTCTCCACCATGATCGCTCCGCCGGGATACAGCCTCGACGAGATCGACCGCATCGCGCGGGAGATGCAGGCCGAGTTCCTGCCGGCGATGGAGGACGACCCCGCAGACTTCGATGCCGGGCGCACCGAGATCCCGGCCCTGAGCCGCATCACCTTCATCGTCCGGCCCGAATCCCTCTGGGTCATCGCGGTGACCAAGGATCCCGGCCACATCGATGCCTTCATGGAAATCATCAACGCGCGCTACCGTTCCTATCCCGGGATGCGGGCGTTCTCCACGCGTGGTTCCATCATTTCGAGCAACGATGGTGGCACCCGCGCCGTGGCCCTCGACATCAGTGGCCGCGAGTTGCCCGAGATCTACCAGACCGCGTCCGAGGTCTATCGGCAGGCCGAGGAGCTGATCGACGACGCCCAGATCAATTCCGTGCCGTCGTCGCTGGTGCTCGGTCAGCCGTTGCTGGAAATCCGGCCGAAATGGGAGCGGCTCGAGGAACTCGGCTTCGACGCCCGCGACTTCGGTTTTGCCGCCGCGGCACTCAGCGATGGCGCCTTCGTCGATGAGTTCTACCTCGGTGACGACAAGGTCGACATGTTCCTGTTCAGCGAAGCCGCGGACCGGCAGGAACTGGGCGAACTCGAGAGCCTGCCCATCTACACGCCACAGGGAACGGTGCTGCCGCTGGGGGCGCTGGCGGAGATCACCGAGACGGTCGATACCGCCGAGATCCGCCGCGTCGATGGCCGGAGAACGGTGACGCTCTACATCATCCCGCCGCGTTCGCTGGCGCTGGAAACGGCGGTGGAGCGCATTCGAGGCGAGATCGTTCGTCCGATGCGGGCCGAGGGGCAGCTTCCGCCCGGCGTGGCCATCGACCTCACGGGAGCGAGCGACCAACTCGATGCCACCCGCGAATCGCTCGGCAACAACCTCTGGATCGCGGTCATTCTCTGCTATCTCCAGTTGGTGATCATCTACCGGCACTGGGGCTACCCCTTCCTCATCCTCGTCACCGTGCAAATCTTCATCCTCGTCGCAGACGCCGAACCTTTTGACAGTCGTCGGCACAGTTGTTGTTTCCGACCGTGCCGCTCGGCATCAGCGGGGGAATCGTCGGGCTCTGGCTGTTGAACTGGGTGGGGGGACTGCTGCCGCAATTCGGGATGGAGCCGATTCGCCAGCCCTTCGACATGATCACCATGCTCGGCTTTCTCATCCTGCTGGGCACCGCCGTGAACAACCCCATTCTCATCGTCGATCGCACCATGCAGAATTTCCGGGAAAACGGTCTCGGCGCCCTCGCTTCGGTGAAGGACGCGGTGGCTTCGCGCCTCCGTCCCGTGCTCATGACCACCAGCACGACGTTGATGGGCCTGGC
>JAUIGT010000513.1 GCA_030432615.1 Verrucomicrobiia bacterium | reverse complement strand
CGGCTCAGCGCCATTGCCTTGAACCACGAGGCCAAGGTGGCGGTGAGGCTTCGGCCAACCCTGGAGGAATACCGGCAGAAATTCGGCCAGGAGCCCGAACGGCTTCGATCGATTCTGGGCTGAGGCTCGCTGTCTCGAAAGGCGAATGGAGTGAACTCAATTCGCCTTCGCGGCCACCTTCAGGTCGCGCACCCAGCGGTGGGTGTTGGTCTTGTCGAGCGCGACCTCGACCCGGGTATCGGTGAAGCCGAGCGTTACCAGGACATGCGGTTCCTCCATGTCGGGGCGCTTGAGAATCTCCACGGAATAGAGCGCCGGATCGCTGCCGGGAATTCCTCCGGAATCGAGCGGCTGGCGCAGGGAAGTCTTGCCGCGGTAACTGGACCAGTCGTCCAGCGCGGATTCCAGCTTCTCGATCAGGCGCTGAACCTGGGCGGGAGCGAGCGTCACCGGGCGCCGAGCTTCCCCGGCCTGGGAGGTGAGAAAGACCCCGCCGTCGCCGGTGGGATTCGTGAAGATCCGGGTCTCCTGGGGCAGGATCCGCTCTACGTAGATCCGGCCCGTGACCGGCGCCTGTTCATCGATGCGGGTGACGGCGTCTTTCGAGGCGCAGCCCGACAGCGCCAGGGCGAGAGCGGCGTGGGATAAACGAAGTACCATTCGGGTGGTCATGCCCTTCCTGTAACGCCAAGCCCGCCAAAAGGGAAGCGTTTCGAGAACAGTGGACGGTGGGGAAGCATCCCCCGCGGCACCCGGCCGGCTTTCACGGGAAGGAGAACGTCACCGGCGCCCGCGTTTCGGCCGATGCCTCCGCCGCCTCCATCACCGCCAAGGCTCTCGCGGCTTCGGCGGGCGTGATCACGCTCGGGTCCCGTCCCTCGCGCACGCAGTCGGCGAAATAGGCGATCTCCCGCTGCAACGCGCCGATCACCTGGCCATGCTGTTCCGGCCAGTAGACCGTGTCCGGTTGCTTCGTTCCCATGCTGTCGGTGATGCTCAGGCCGGTGTGGCCGCAGTCGATGGTCAGCTTGCCTTCGGTGCCGATCACTTCGAGCGTGGCATCGATGACCGTGGGAACGGTCTCCGGCAGGCACCAGGCGGTTTCCACGACCCCGATGGTTTCGTCGTTTCCCCGGCCAAAATGCAGCATCGCCCAGCCGAGATCGGGATAGCGATGGCCGCTGTAGCTCACGTTCCGGGCGTAGACCGAGTCCGGAGCCCGGCCCAGGAACCACATCATGAGATCGGCGTCGTGGATGCCGTCGCCGACCAGGGGTGAGATCTTGTCGAGCCGGATGTTTCCGGGCGCCTTGGGCAGGTTGCGCTTGGCGTGCATGGACACGATCCGGCCGAGGCGTCCGGAATCGACGGCTTCCTTGGCCAGGGTGACGCGGGTATCGAATCGACAGACGTGACCGACCATCAGCTTGCCGGGTGCCGACTCGGACGCGGCGAGGATCTCCCGGCACTGCTCGGCGGTGGCGGCCATCGGCTTCTCGAGAAGCACCTGCTTGCCGGCGGCGAGGGCCGCGAGGGCGACCTCGTGGTGATCGAGCCAGTGGGTGGTGATGCTGACCGCGTCGATGTCCGGATCGGCGAGGAGATCCCGGTAGTCGGAAAAAGCGTGCTCGTCCGGGATCCCGAATTCGCTCGCGGCCTCGGCGAGGCGTTCCGGGTTGCGGTTCGAGATCGCCACCAGTTCACTGCCGGGCAACGACCGGAGGACGCGCGCATGCACCCGGCCGAAACGACCGATGCCGATGATGGCCCAGCGGAGAGTGCGATTCATGATCGGAAAAAGAGCGGCAAAGGGGAGGGAGGGAGGAGGGGAGAAAAAGCGGACGGCGGCGTCATCGCGGGACGATTTCCCGCCGATCGACGCTCGCCTTTTCCCCGACCCTTGCCCACCATGGCCGAAAAATCGAGCCCCTTCCCATGATCGATCGCGCCATCGCCTGCCTCCTCGCTGTATTCGTTCTCGCCACCGGCTCCGCTCTTGCCCAGGAAAAGCCCGAGCCGAAGTACAACGTCCTCTTCATCATCTCCGACGACCTCACCTACACGGCGCTGTCCTGCTACGGCAACGAGGTCTGCCGAACACCGAACATCGACGCCATTGCCGCCGAGGGTGTCCGGTTCACCCGCGCCTATTGCCAGGGCACCTACTGCGGACCGTCGCGGGCCTCGTTCATGTCGGGCTACTACCCGCACGCCACCGGCGTGCTCGGTTACAAGAATCCGCGTCCCCAGATCGGCGATCGCGCGACCTGGTCGCAGCATTTCAAGAACCACGGCGCCTACGCCGCCCGGGTCAGCAAGATCTTCCACATGGGCGTGCCCGGCGGCGTCGAATATGGGCACCCGCCCGAGCACTACCACCAGGCGGACGACGAACTCTCGTGGACGGAACGTTTCAACAGTCCGGGACCCGAATGGATGGCGGCCGGCGACGGGGAAACGCTGGAGGGAAATCCCGAGGGCAAGCGCCCCGTGGTCGGGGGCAACACCTTCGTGGTCGTCGAGGCCGACGGCGACGATCTCATTCATTCCGACGGCAAGACGGCGCAAAAGGCCGCCGAGTTGATCGCGAAGCACAAGGACGAGCGTTTCTGGCTCGGGGTCGGGTTCGTCCGTCCCCACGTGCCCTTCGTGGCGCCGCGCAGCTACTACCCGCCCTTCAAGCCCTACGACAAGATGGTGCTACCGCCCAAGGTCGAGGGCGATTGGGACGATATTCCCAAGCCCGGCATCAACTACAAGACCAGCGAGAACATGAAGATGGACATCCGCCGCCAGAAAAAGGCGCTCGGCGGATACTATGCTTCCGTCGCCTATATGGACGCCCAGGTCGGGAAAGTCATGGACGCCCTGGAAGAAGCCGGCATCGCCGATGAAACCATCGTCATCTTCACCAGCGACCATGGTTACCACCTCGGCGAGCACGATTTCTGGGCCAAGGTCAGCCTGCGTGACGAATCCGCCGGCGTCCCGCTCATCATCAAGGTGCCGGGGAAAAAGCCGGCCGTCTGTCATTCCCTCGTGGAACTCCTCGATCTCTATCCCACCACCGCCGCGCTGTGTGGCCTGCCGGTTCCCGAGCGGCTGCAAGGGAAGGACATTTCTCCGCTGCTCGACGACCCGACGAGAGAAGTCCGCGACGCCGCTTTCAGCGTGGCTCCGATGCGGAAAGGCTTCCTCCTCCGCGAGCGTGACTGGGCCTACATCCAGTACGAGGAGGACGCCTCCAAGGGCATCGAGTTGTTCGACGTCAACGCCGACCCCAACGGCTACACCAACCTCGCCGAGGACCCCGCCCAGGCCGAGCGCGTCGCCGCCTTCAAGGAGAAGATGGCCGCGAAGCTGAAGGCGGTGCGGGAGAATGATTTGTGAGCGACAATCGCCGTGGAGCCGTTTGGAACGTAGACAGTTACGAATTGCGATCAATCGAAGGCGACCCAGCCTTCGAAAGGAAGGAAGACCGGGGACGGGGAAGCGGATTCTTCCAAGGTCGAAGGTAAACCCGCAAGTCGCGTGTCGTAGGGGACGCGGGTTCAATCACCTCTCCTACCGGATTCGGTGCGTGGTTGCGTGCGCTTTCGTTCCCTGCCTGTGTACGAAAACTCTTCAAGCCCGCCTGTTTGCGAAGCACCCGGGTCGCTTCGAAACCATCACCTCAGACGCCTGCTGAGCTTTTCGAGAGTACCTATTGACGTTGCGCTTCACTCTAGAACCCGGGTTTGTTCGGGATCATCTTCAGCCTGGGAAGACGTATTCGCTCATGACGAAAGGAAGAATCAATCCGATGCCGATCCCCCAAAAGGCTGCAAAGGAATATCCATTCTCGGGCATGTTTTCTTTGGGCCACCATGCAAGTTTATCGAATAGTGATCCCAGGGTGATGAGGAGCAGAAACAGTAACGCCAGAGAATAGCCGACATATGGCGAAATTCTGGAGCCGAAATAAGCAGCGACGGCAATAATTAAGGCCATGATGATAGAACTGCGCTGCGGCAAGATGATGGATCCTCGCCTTCTCATGCAAAGGTCGTGCTAGTGCTTGTGCTTGGTCAATTCGGCGAACGTCGATGGTTGGATATCCTCGGGACCCGAAGCCAGTAGAGGATTGGTCGCTTGTTCTGTATTCGTTACTCGTGGCACGGTCGCAATTAACATATCCTGTCGACCAGTCGACAGACCTAGGGCGCAACTACCTTCCATTCTACGCTTTTCCGATCGAAAATCTTACCTTTTGTCAAAGGCTGATCCCCATGGTCGGGGCGCAGTGCAATAGCGGCCGTATGTTCCTTCCCGTCCCTGTCAACAAACTTCAGTTCGACAATGTAAGCGATGGTATCGGCGCCGGGGCCTTGGTCGCTGAGACCGAACAGGTAATCGTCGATGCCCTCGGAGCCCCCCTTGCCCTTCCAAGTGGC
>JAUIGT010000019.1 GCA_030432615.1 Verrucomicrobiia bacterium | reverse complement strand
ACTGGAACCAGGAGTTCGATCCGGAAAAACCGACCCGCCGGCCGCACCTCGGTTCGGGCGGGCTCTTCAACAACACCCCGGACACCCTGGGACGCGATCCCATCCTCCGCGCGGACAAACCCTTCGGGCAGTGGAACGACTTCCGCATCATCCAGGTGGGCGCCCGGACCTGGGTGTGGCTGAACGGCAAGCCGGTGGTCGAGGGCGCGGTGATGGAAAACTACTGGGATCGGAGCCAGCCCCTGCCGGCGAAGGGACCGGTCATGCTGCAGACCCATGGTGGTGAGATCCGCTGGCGGAACCTCTTCGTCCGCGAAATCGGGGAAAAGGAAGGAAAGGCCTTTCTCGCGGCGCAGCGGGCGCTCCCGAATCCGACGCACTTCGATGTCGCCTATGGTCCCCATCTCAAGCAGCGAATCCATTTCTGGCAGGCCGAGTCGGACGAGCCCACCCCGCTCTTGCTCTTCATCCACGGCGGTGGCTGGATGGCGGGCGGCCGCCTCAGCGGCCTCAGCGGTAGCCTGAACGACTTTCTCGACGCCGGGATTTCCGTGGCTTCGGTCGAATATCGCTTCATCCCCGAAGCCACCGCCGACGGCGTGGTGCCCCCGGTGAAGGGACCGCTGCACGATGCCGCCCGTGCCCTCCAATTCGTCCGCAGCAAGGCGGCGGAGTGGAACATCGACAAGGAACGGATCGGGGCCTCGGGCGGTTCGGCGGGCGCCTGCAGTTCGCTGTGGCTCGCCTTCCATTCCGACCTCGCCGATCCCGACAGCGAGGACCCGGTGGCGCGGGAATCGACCCGCCTCTGGTGCGCCGCGGTGAACGGGGCACAGACCACGCTCGACCCGCGGCAGATGAAGGAGTGGACCCCGAACAGCCGCTACGGCGGTCATGCCTTCGGGCTGTCGAACTTCGCCGAGTTTCTCGCCAAGCGGGACGAGATCCTGCCGTGGATCGAGGAGTTCTCACCCTACGCGAACGTCAGCAGCGACGATCCCCCGGTCTACCTGCAATACAGCCGGCCGCCGAATCTCGGCCAGGAGGAGAAGGACCCGACCCACACCGCGAATTTCGGGGTCAAGCTCAAGGAACACTGCGAGGCGAAAGGCGTGACCTGCGAGTTGTTCTACCCGGGCGTCGAGGGAGTGAAGCACGAGAACACGCGCGATTACCTCATCGAGAAGCTGAAGGAAGGATAGAGAGTGGGTTGTCCCACGATTGGTGAATCGAGTCCAACGCCCGGGCCGGTTGCGGCGGCCTGTTTTTTTCTTCATGATCGGATGCCTTGCCAGACTACTCCTTGCCGGTACAGCCGTATCCATAGCGATCCCGATTTGGGCCGGAGCGGAAGACTGGCCGCACTGGCGGGGGCCGAATCGCGACGGCATTTCCCGAGAAGACCTGCCGGAGGAATTGCCCGCCGAGTTGCCGGTCCTCTGGACGGCGGAGGTGGGGATCGGTTTTTCCTCCTTTTCCTCGGTCGGCGATCGCGTCCTGACGATGGGGCATGCGGATGGAAAGGACACGGTCTGGTGTTTCGATGTCGCCACCGGCGCGGTTCGCTGGAGCCATGCCTACGAATGCGAACTCCATCCCAAGTATTACGAGGGAGGTCCGGGCGGCACGCCGACCATTCACGAGGGGGCGGTCTACACGCTGAGCAAGCGCGGACACGCCTTCTGTTTCGACCTGGCGACCGGGGCGATCCGGTGGTCGCGCGACCTGCTGGCCGATCACGGGCTGGAACTGCCGGAGTGGAATTTCGCCTGCTCGCCCTTCATCGACGGCGAACGCGTGCTCCTCAACGCCGGCGGAGGTGGCATCGCGCTTTCCCGGGAGAGCGGGGAGACTCTCTGGTTGTCCAATCCCGAGGTTTCCGGTTATGCGACCCCGGTTCCCTTCGACGCTGTGGGAATGACGCACCTTATCCACACCCACCGTTCCCTCGTGGGGATCGATGCGGAGACGGGGAAGGAGAGCTGGCGTTTCGGGGAGGTGACCGGCCTCAACGCCGCGGACCCGATCGTGCACGGGAGGCGGATCATCCTCTCCACCAGTTCCGGGACCCGTTGTCTCGAACTGGACGGGGACGGGAAGAACCCGGCCGAACGATGGATGCAGCGAGACCTGAAGTGGTATTTCAACACCGGTGTGCTCATCGACGGCCATCTCTACAGCATCAGCGGAACCACCCATCGTCCCACGCGGCTGGTCTGCGCCGATGCCGAGACGGGAGAGACAGTCTGGTCGGAGGACGGTTATCGCACCGGCGGACTCATCGCCGCCCGCGACCGGATCCTCCTGCTCGACCAGGGTGTGCTGACGATCTTTCCCGCCCGTCCCGAGGGATTCGAGCCGGTTCTCCGCCAGCAGGTACTCGCGGGAAAATGCTGGACCGCGCCCGTGCTCGCGAACGGTCGGATTTTCTGCCGCAACGCCGCCGGCAAGATGGTGGCACTGGGGCTCGCGCGTTGACCGCCGGGATGCCCGGAAGGATTTGGGGGGGCGGACCCTACCGGAACGCGTGCTTGTGGAAATTCACGAATTACCGCCAGACTCTCGCCATGATCTCACTCGAACGACCTTCCGTTCTCCCGATTCTTGCCGTGATCCTTCTCGCGACCCCGCTTACGGATCATGCACTCGCTCAGGTCAGCGCCGAGGGAACCTTCGACGTCGAGTCGAATCTTCGCGCCGGTGCGGCCAAGGTCGACATCACTCCGGAAGACGTGAAGGACTACGAGGTCGTCGGGCACCGGCGCAAGGTCACCGGGGTGCGCGATCCGCTGCGAGCCGGAGTGCTGATCCTCGACGATGGCGAGACGAAGGCGGCGATCGTGACCACGGACCTGATCAACGCCTACCAACCGCTGGTCGAGCGGGTCCGGGAACGAATCGAGGCGGAAACGGGCGTGCCCGCCGCCAACATCATGGTGACGGCCTCGCACAATCACTCGGGGCCGAGCTTCGATCCGGATACGGACTATGGGCGAGGACTCATCGACAAGCTGGGCGCGGCGGCGAAGGAGGCGGCCGGGCGAATGCGCACGGTATCGGTCGGCTATGGGCTCGACGAGATCGATTTCAGCATCAATCGCCGGGGCGTCATCAACGGCCGGGCGGTGGTGCGGCTCAATCCCGACGGGCCCAACGATCCGCGGGTCAAGGTGCTGCGTTTCGACGACGGCGAGTCGCTGACGCCGATGGCGGTCCTGATGCACGCGGTGTGTCATCCCTGTTTCTTCACCTGGGGCGACAAGGGATCCGGTCCCTATCCCCAGGGTTTCCCCATGATGTCGGCGGATTTTCCCGGCAACGCCCAGACCTTCGTCGAGGACGTCTATGGCGGGAAAACGAGCGCGCTGTTCGTGCAGGGCTGCGGTGGCGACATTCGGCCCAACCTGCCGGGGTATCCCTATCGCTGCGCCGATGAGGCCGACATGCAGTGGGCTTCCCGGGACCTGGGCAGCGCGGTTATCCGGGCGCTCGCCAAGTCGGTGACGCGCGAGGAACTGCGGAAGCGGGAGACTTTCTACCCGATCCGGGTCGCCAGTGAAATCGTGACCCTGCCCGGCAAGGAGGAGCCCGTCGAGGCGGAGCTGATGGCGATGAAGATCGGGCCCTTCCTTCTGCTGTCGATGCCGGGAGAGCCCATGGTCGAATTCGGGTTCAAGATCGAGGAAGCCATCGCCGACCGGGCGATCCCGATCGTGGTCGGCTACGCCAACGGAGGGATCGGCTACATCGCGACCGCCGATTCCTACGAGGTCGGCGGCTACGAGCCGAAGATGTCGCCGCTGCTGCCGGAAGCCGAAGCCGTCATTCTGTCCGCACTGGGCCAGCTCGCGGATCGGGTGGTTGGCGACGTGTTCGAGTCGTTCTCCAAGCATCCGAAGGACGTGAAGAAACGCCAGGCGGAGGAGAAGGCGCGCCAGGGCGCCGGAGGGACCGAGAAGCCGTGACGGAGTTCCCGGCGGGAACGCGTCATTGTCGCGGGGCGGATCGATCGGCAACACTGGCGGTCGTGAAAATCCTTCCCGCACTTCTTGCCTTCGCCTTCTTCGCTGCCTGTCCTCCCGGTGCTTTCGGTGCCGATGTTCGGGTGAGCGAACTCGAGGATCGCATTCGCATCGAGATCGATGGAGACCTTTTTACCGAGTGGCGACACAAGGATTGGGTCGCGCCCTACTTTTATCCGGTGATCGGCCCGGGCGGCGAGAACATCACCCGGCACTACCCGATGAAGGAGGGCGTCGAGCACGAGAACCAGGATCATCCGCATCACCGGTCCCTGCGTTTCGCCCACAGTGACGTGAACGGATTGAACTTCTGGTACTGGCGACCGGGGAAGGAACGCGAACTCTCGACCGCGGAGATCCGGCTGGAAAAAGTCGAGCAACTGCGGTCCGGAGAGGTCGGCAACATGGTGGTGCGGAATCTCTGGCTGGACGGGGAGCAGGTCGTTCTCCGGGAAAAGATGAGCATCACGGTCACGCCGCTTGAGAAGGGCCAGGTACTGATGGACTACGATATCGAACTGCGGGCGCCCGAGGAAAAACCGGTCACCTTCGGCGATATGAAGGACGGCGGACTCTACATCCGGGTGGCCGGCACCATGAAGGCGGCCGAGCATTTCAAGAAGGGAGGAGCCAGTCTCGCGGGCACGATTCTCAACAGCCGCGGCGACCGGAACGAGGCAACCTGGGGAAAGCGGGCGGAATGGGTCGATTACTTCGGGCCGGATGCAGCGGGAAACACGGTCGGCGTCGCCATGTTCGATCACCCGGACAACCTCCGGTTTCCCACCCACTGGCATTCCCGGACCTACGGGCTGCTGGCAGCGAATCGGTTCGGGACGGATCATTTCGACCCGAAATACGCCAAGCCCCGGGGCGTGCCTTGTCGGCCGAACGGCGACGAATGCCCGGCCTGCCAATCGCGGAGCGGCGATTACGTCCTGCCGGCCGGGGAGACGCTCACCCTGCGGCAGCGCCTCTACTTTCACCACGGCGACAGCGAAAGCGCGGATGTCGCCGGCCAGTATGAGGCCTATGCGGGCGGGAAAACCGTCGCCGCCCGCTCAGCCCAGCCGGAACCATGAAGAAAGCGCGACTGCTGCGGATCCCGATCCTGTGCCTCGTCCTCGCGGCGACACCGTTCGCGGGCGCGGAAGAGCGCGTCCCGGTCTTCCGGGCCGGTGCCGCCGTCACCGACATCACGCCTTTTCTCGGCACGGACTTGATCGGGGGATTCACGCCGAGGGGAGCCGAGTATATCCACGATCCTCTCCATGCCCGCTGCCTCGTGCTCGATGACGGATCGATCCGGGTCGCGATCGTCATCATCGACAATGTGAAGTTTCCCACCGAGATTCATGGCCCCACCAAGCGGCTGGTCGAGGAACGCTGCGGCCTGCCTCCGGAGAGGGTGCTCATCGCGGGAACCCACACCCACTCGGCGCCGAGCTTGCGGGGGAAGAGCTACCTCGAATTGGACGAGCCGCTCGACGAGTACCAGGAGTTCGTCATACGGCGGATCGCCGACGGCGTGCAGCAGGCGATCGCTCACCTGGAGCCGGCGCGCATCGGCTGGGGAACCGGGGAGGTGCCGCAGCACGTTTTCAATCGGCGCTGGCTATTGAAAGATGGCGAGGAATTGACCAGTCCCTTCGGTGAAACGGAGACCGCCGCCATGAATCCCGGCGCCTACATCGACCGCCTCGACCAACCCGCGGGCCCGGTCAATCCCCGCGTCTATTTCCTCTCGGTCGAGTCCGTGGAGGGCCGCCCCATCGCCGTGCTCACCAACTACTGGCTCCACTATGTCGGAGGCACGGGTCCCGGCCATGTTTCCGCGGATTACTTCGGCGTTTTCAGCCAACGCATCGGGGAGTTGATCGCCGATCCTCACCAGGATCCGCCGTTCATCGGAATCCTCAGCAACGGCGCCAGCGGCGACATCAACAACAACGACTACGCGAACTACGGCAAGCCGGGCCAGAAGCGCTACGAACGTTACGAGAAGATGCGCGAGGTGGCCGAGGACGTCGCCGGGGAGGTGGTCCGGGTGCGGGAAACCATCGAATACCACGACTGGGTTCCGTTGGGCGCCGCGGCGGAAAACGTGACCCTGAAGCGCCGGCGACCGACCGCCGAACAGGTGGCCGCCGCAGAAAAGACGCTGGCGGTGACCGACCCGGAGGTCGTGGAATCCCGCGAGTTCCGCAGGCGGGCGGTCTTCGCCCGGCGAGCGATCGAGGCGGCCGACTGGCCGGAAACGGCCGATGCCTTCGTGCAGGCCATCCGCATCGGCGAACTGGGGATGGCGGCGCTGCCCTTTGAAGTCTTCTGCGAGATCGGTCTGGAGATCGAGGAGCGGAGTCCCTTCGAAACCACCTTCGTGATGGCCATGGCCAACGGCGGCCTCGGCTACCTGCCCTCGCCCCGCCAACACGAACTGGGCGGCTACGAGACCTGGCTGACGGTGGCCCACACCGAGGAACAATCGTCCCCGAAGCTGGTGGCGAAACTGATGGAACTGTTCGAACGATTGAGGGGAGATGCCGCATCGTCCAGGAATCGATGATCCCCCGAAGCGGCCCGGTTCGAGTTTCCTGTCAATGCTCGGATTCAGCTGGAAGGCTTGGACGATGCGGAAAGTTCCTGCGAAAAACCGGTCCTGAGCGGAGCCGAAGGAAGGAATTTCTCGCCCACGAAAAAAGGAGGCAACTTCACTCGAACGCCAGCCGCACCCGGTCGATCATCGGGCGCGACTTGTTCTCGGTCGTGTCGGTGAGGCGAAACTCGAAGGCGAAGCCCTTGCCGGCGGGGAGGCCGGACGCATCGATTTGGGCGTCGGTCCTGGCGACCTGCTTGGCGAAGCCCTCGACCTGGGAATAGCTTTCCCTGACCTCCTGCCACCCGGTCCAGTCGTCCACCTTGCCATCGCCGTCGGTGTCGACCCCGGCGCGTGCCTCGACCTTTTCCACCCAGGGGCCGGGGCTGATCCAGTCGGTCTTCTGCTGGGTGACGAGATAGAATTTCCCCTCGGCGAACCCGATGTCGGGATCGGGATGTCCCTGCCCGATGTGGTCGCACCAGGTGAAGGGTTCTTCGAGGCTCGGGCTCGTGAACCAGCCGACGCTCATCTGGTGGCCCCCGGCGGGATCGTAGTCGGCGAAAAGGTAGTAACGGCCGCCGATGCTGATCGCGGCCCAGTCGCCGTAAGCTTCCTGTTCCGGTTCGTGGACCTCGTATTCGGCGACGTTGGTGTGGTAGTGCTCGGGATCTTCCTTCAGCCAGTGCGGGTGCTTGTAGGTCGCGATCCTGCCGGTTGGCTGGGTGCGATTATCGACCGGCGGGAGTTCCTGGATCTCGAATCCGTCGATGCCGTTCGGACTCACGGCGCGGCCGGCGAGGGGAGAATCCCAGGACCGCTTGCTGGCATCGATCGGGTCCCAGTTCTCGAAGATGGAGTGTACCTTGCCGTCCAGCGAACGGATGAACCCGGCGTCGGAACCGTGGGACGGATCATCGACCGCCTTGCCCATGTTCCTGCCGGGAATCCCGTCGGTCAGGTCCTCATCGACGTAGACGTGCGGGTCCTGGTCGTTGGGGAAGTCATAGTAGATGAGCGTCTTCCCGTCGATGAACTCGGCGCTCGTCACCCAGCGGGAAAATCCCTCGGTGACGGGACCGTGGTGGACCCAGTTGATCATGTCACGGCTCTGCCAGGCGTGATAACCACCAAGGCCTTTCTTCAAGCCGCCGGGAGCATCGAACTGGTTCGGGTAGGGCGTGGTCTTCAGAGGGAGGTCGAAGCCCTGCAGCGTCGCGTCCTCGGCCACGAACGGTTTCTCATTCGCGGCTTTCTTGCCCTTCGCGCCCCGGGGCTTGCCGCCGTAGCGGCCGAAGATCCAGTAGTCGTTCGGCGCCTTGCAGAGCAACACGGGCGCATCGGCGAGGTTGGACGGACCGACGTTGTCGATCGGGTTCCAGTTCTGCCAGATCGGCGATTGCTCGAAGGTGACGGATGCGAGCGAGCGTTTCTCTCCGAAGGTCTTTACCTTGCTCCGGAAGGTGGCGGTCTTCTCGGATGGTTCGGCGACGCCGTCCTCGATGGCCAGGCCCTCTTGGTCGGCGAGGGCGGCCTTCCATTCTTCCTGGGAATCGACGACCCACTCATCGGCTGAGGCGGAGAGTGCGGGGAGGACGATCGCGAGGAAGATCGATCGGAGGAAGGCGGAGGCTGGACGAGAAATCATGGGAAGCGGGATGGAAACACGTTGGCCATACCAACCAAGGCGGGAGCCGTTCGTCAAGGTCCTCGGATTCGTCTTCGGTCCGGATCGCTTTCGCTTTGCCAGACTGGGTGGTGGCGTGATTGGATGCGATTATGAATTCCTCCCTCCCTCGCCGCCAGTTTTTCCAAGCCGCCGCTGGCCTCGCTTGCGGAACCGCTGCCCTGGATCGTCTCGCCGCCGCATCCGATGAACGTTTTCCCATCGCGCTCTCGCAATACTCGCTGCGGGCGATGTTCAAGGATGGATCGATCGACCCGCTCGATTTTCCCGCCTTCACCGTGGACAAGTTCGGGATCAAGGCCATCGACCTCTGGGAGGGCGGCCTGCCGAAAGACAAGCTCGACGATTCCGGCTATCTAGCCAAGCTGCGCAAGCGCTCCGAGGAGGCGGGCACGGATTGTTTCCTGCTGATGGCGGGCGTGCTAGAGGTGGCGGCCGAAAAACGCGGGGCCAGTCTCGCGGCGTTGACGCCCTCGCTGGATCGCGCGCGGCAACTGGGTTGTGATTTTGTTCGCGTGTTCCTGCGGGTGCCGGGCGACGACGAAGCCGCGGGTGTCGAGGCGTGTGTCGAGTCGTTGAAACCCTATGCCGATGCCGCGGCGGAACGCGAACTGGTGGTCGCCATCGAACCCGGCGCGTCGCCCCTGAGCCAGCGCGGCACCTTCCTCGCCCGGATGGCCGCGAAACTCGCGCACCCGGCCTGTCGGCTGATGCCGGACTTCGGAAAACTGAAGGACAACGTCTACGAGGGCACCGAGGCCATGCTGCCGCACACCGCGACCATCAGCTGCAAGATGCACAGCTTCGACGAAAACGGAAACCAGCCCGACTTCGACTACGGGCGGCTGATGAAGATGATCGCGGCGTCGGACTATCGCGGCTACCTTGCCATCGAGTGGGAAGGGCACGAGCTGGAGCCGGTCGAGGGCGTTCTCGCTTCGAAGAAACTGATCGAGCGGTCGCTGGCGGCGGTCTAAGAGGGTTAGGTCCGCGACCTGACCTTGTTGAATCAACGATTCCGATACCATGTGGAAAAAGCTCACGTTCTACCTGACAGCGACTTTCGCGGTCGGTTTCGCCACAGCCGCCGATCGCCCGAACATCGTCTTCATTCTTGCCGACGACCTCGGCTACGGGGACATCGAGGCCTTCGGAGGCGAACACTGCAACGTCGATACGCCGCATTTCGACGCGCTCTGCGCGGAGGGCATGAAGTTCACCGATGCGCACGTCACCAATTCGGTCTGTGTGCCGAGCCGGACCTCGATCATGACCGGGCGCTACGCCATGCGGTTCGCCCCTCCGGAGAAGGGCGGTCCGTGGGCTTTCATCGGGCTCCAGTTTCCCACCGATCAGTTCACCCTGGGGAAGATGTTCCAGCGAGCCGGCTATGCGACCGGCTACATCGGCAAGTGGCACCTCGGCACCCGGATGGTGACCCGGGATGGTGGCATCCAGGATTCCGACAACACCGATTTCACGAAACCGATCGAGATCGGCCCCAACGACTACGGTTTCGACGAGTCCTTCATCCTCCCGGGATCGCTCGACATGTTTCCCTACGCCTTTCTCCGCAATCATCATTGGGTCGGAGAGGTGACGGCCCAGAAGGGCTGGAGCGCGTTCAACCGGGTCGGACCGGCGGCGGAGGACTTCGAGGACTTCGAGGTGCTCGATACCTGGTGCGACGAGGCCGAGCAGTTCATCGCCGGCCGTTCGAAGAGCGAGACGCCCTTCTTCCTCTTCGTGGCCCTGACCGCCCCGCACACCCCGACCTCGCCGGCGCCCGAATTCGAGGGAAAGAGCCGGATCGGGATCTACGGCGACTTCGTCATGAACACCGATGCCTGCATCGGGCGCGTGGTCGAGGCGTTGGAGAAGCACGGATTGACGGACAATACGCTGGTCATGGCCTCCTCCGATCACGGGCCGGGGCACTACTCCGGGAAAAAGCGCGAGGCCACCGCTTTCCAGATGCAGGAGATGGAAAAGGACGGTCACCGGCCCAACGGTCCCTGGCGCGGCTACAAGTTTTCCGCCTTCGAGGGCGGCCTTCGGGTGCCCTTCGCGGCGAAGTGGCCGGGCGCGATTCCGGCGGGCTCGACCTGCGACTCGTTGATCGGACTACAGGACCTGATGGCCACCTGGGCCGAGGTCGCGGGTGCGGAATTGGCCGACGACGAGGCGCCGGACTCGATCAGTTTCCTGCCGCTCCTGAAAGATCCGAAGGCGGAGCCGCGGAGAACCTCGATGGTGATGCAGGGCACGCGTGGCAGCGTGTTTCGCGAGGGGCCGTGGAAATTGCTGCTGTGCCCCGGCAGTGGGAGCGCGGGAAGGTTCGCCACGAATCCGGATTCCGACACCGCCTGGCAGGATGCCATCAAAGCGTTCGGACGGAAGCCGAAGAACCACGCCGAACTCGAGCAGCCGCCCTTCCTCCAGCTTTTTCACCTGGGGGACGATCCCGGCGAGACGAACAATCTGGCGGCGGAGCATCCCGAGCGCGTTCGAGCGATGATCGATTCGTTTCGGGCAACGCTGGAGAATGGTCGCAGCACGCCGGGACCGAAGTTGGAGAACGGGCGCGATCTCCAGCCCTTCCAACCGGTGCCGAAATTCGTCTGGGCGAAGGGTGGAAAGTAGGCGGGGCGGCGAACCGGTTTCAGGTCTCGCTTTCTTCCAGGCCGGGCAGTCCGTCGAGACTCCGGCGATTGTTCTTTTCGCGGTAGTCCGCCAGGCCGCTGTCGCCCTTGTTCTCCGCCCACTTGTCGAGGACATCGCGGTGTCCCTTGAATTCGTAGAGCGGAACCGAGTAGCCGCAGGAATCCGAGACGCGAGCGACGCGGATTCGGATGATGGCACGGGTGCCGGGATTCGGGGGAAAGCGAGCGACGAGTTCCTCGTAGTCGGGATCGCCGGGAACGACCACGGTTCCTGCTCCGTGAAGCCGGACGATTTTCGGCCCGCCCTCGAAGGCGCAGAACATGACCACGATGCGGCCGTTTTCCCGGAGGTGGGAAATGGTTTCGATTCCGCTGCCCGTGAAATCCTGGTAGGCCACCTCCGTCCCGCTCAACACGCGAAAACTGTCGCATCCCTTGGGGGAACAATTGACGTGGCCGTCGGCGGCCAGTGGAGCCGTGGCCACGAAGAACATCTGTTGGCGGTGAATCCACGCGGCCAGTTTCTCATCGATGCATTCGTGGACCTTGCTCATGGTCAGGACGAGTAGCGCCGGCGTGAGAGCGAATCAAGGCATTCGGTGAGGAGCGTTCGATGACACGGGAACCGCATTGACCGGGACTCGCCGTTCGCGGAAGATCCGGGAAACCCAAACTGATTTCCGATGCGCTATCTCGTTTTCCTGTTCGCCGTTCTTCCGATCCTCGCCACCGCCCAACAGCCGCCCTACGATAATCCGCCTTCGGTGGAGGCGCCCTACTACCGCGTCCGCTACGAGGCCTCGGACAAGCCCGGCGAATTGATCTTCCCGGTGCAGTACACGGTCTGGATTCCCGAGGGAGTGGAAAAACTGCGCGGCGTGGTCGTGCACCAGCACGGTTGCGGCGAGGGATCCTGCAAGTCGGGGCAGACGGGGGCCTTCGATCTCCACTGGCAGGCGCTGGCGGAGAAGCACGACTGTGCGCTGATGGCTCCGTCCTACGAGCAGCCCCAGGACGCCGACTGCCAGATGTGGTGCGATCCGCGCAACGGATCCAGCGACGCTTTCCAGAAGGCGCTGGCCGATCTCGGGAAACAGAGCGGTCACCCCGAACTCGCGGAAGTGCCGTGGGCGATCTGGGGACACAGCGGTGGCGGCCATTGGTGCGGCGGCATGGTCATGCTGCATCCCGAGCGGGTGGCGGCGGCCTGGCTGCGGTCCGGGGTTCCGCTCTTCGAGTCCAATCCCGACCGAACCCAGATCAAGCCGCACGAACTTCCCGAGGCCGCCCTCGGTGTTCCCATGATGTGCAATCCGGGTACCAAGGAAGGGGTCACCGTGAAGGAGGGACGTTTCGCGGGCGTGTGGCCGGCCAACGAGAAGTTCTTCGCCGCGGTGCGGGGTGCGGGCGGCCTGCTCGGGGTGGCGGTCGATCCGCTGACGGCGCATGAGTGCGGCAACCAACGCTACCTGGCGATTCCCTGGCTCGATGCCTGCCTCTCGGCGCGCCTGCCCGAGAAACCCGGCGAACCCCTGAAGCCGATGCCGACCGAAGACACCTGGTTGGCTCCGCTGCTCGGCACGAAGGCGGTGCCGGCCGCGGCATTCGAAGGGGACAAGACCAAGGCGGTTTGGCTCCCGAATGAAACCATCGCGAAGAAATGGGAGCACTACGTGCGCGACACGGAGATTCCCGATGTGACTCCTCCGCCCGCGCCGACGAATGTCGAGGTGGAGGGAAACACGATCACCTGGGAGGCCGAGGCCGATCTCGAGAGCGGGATCGGGCATTTCGCCATCCTCCGGGACGGCGAGGAGATCGCCACCGTTCCCGCGGAGCCGAAGAATCCGTTTGGTCGTCCGCTTTTCCAGGGGCTGCAGTACAGCGATACCCCGGCGGCAC
This sequence comes from Verrucomicrobiia bacterium, assembly GCA_030432615.1. Taxonomy (GTDB): domain Bacteria; phylum Verrucomicrobiota; class Verrucomicrobiia; order Verrucomicrobiales; family DEV007; genus JAEUHH01. Next base: position 12,185 of record JAUIGT010000019.1, on the reverse strand, counting down.
CGCTGGTGGAGATGACCTTCACCGACGAGGCGGCCAAGGCCGGGAAGAAGCCTGAATACCAGGTGATTTCCGTGAACACCGTCGGCCTGAAATCGGAGTAGTGGAGACGCGCGAGGTGAACCGAACCCCCGTACGGGTCAGGATCGGCCGCGGTCATCCGTTTCCGGGGTAGAATCCATGTCAAAACCTCTCATCGCTGTCACCATGGGCGACCCCGCGGGGGTCGGTCCCGAAGTCTGTCTCCAACTGCTCGCCAACCCGGAGGTGGCCGAGTTCGCCGTTCCCGTCATTTTCGGCGACGTGTCGATCCTGGAGGCTTGCGCGAAGCGAACCGGGCTCGCGTTTCCCGAAGGGGTGATTTCCGAAACGGAGTGGTCGTCGAGTCCCGGTGGTATCGATCGTCCCTGCGTGCTCGACCTTCCCGTCTTCGACGACGCGGGCTTCGAGCCCGGCATCGTCAGCGCGGCGACAGGGGCGGCGGGGTACCATTACGTCTTGAAGAGCATCGAGGCGGCCATGGAGGGGCGGGTCGAGGGCGTCGCCACCGCGCCGTTGAACAAGGAGGCGCTTCGGGCGGCGGGCGTTCCCTACCCGGGGCACACGGAGATTTTCGCCGACAAGACCGGGGCCGAGCGGGCCTGCATGTTCCAGTATAGCGACGAGGTGCGCGCCAGTTTCGTGACCGTGCACTGCGGTTATCACGAGGTGCCGGGCCTGTTGACGGTGGAGCGCATTCTCGACGTCATCGAGCTGACGGCGGCGGCGATGGAACGCATCCGCGGCACGAAACCGAAGATCGGCGTGCTCGGGCTGAATCCCCACGCCGGGGAACACGGGCTCTTCGGAAACCGGGAAGAGGAAAACATCATCATCCCGGCGATGGAACTTGCCCGCGAGCGGGGCATCGACGTGGAGGGACCGCTGCCGCCGGACACGGCCTTCCTCCCCGCGAAGCGACGGAGCACCGATGCCTTCATCTGCATGTATCACGACCAGGGGCACATTCCCCTCAAGGCGCTCGCCTTCGACACGGCGGTCAACACCACGCTCGGCCTGCCCATGATCCGCACCAGCGTCGATCACGGTACCGCCTGCGACATCGCGTGGCAGGGAAAGGCGAAGGGGAGCAGCCTGGTGGAGGCGGTTCGACTCGCGGCCCGGTTGGCCGGTTGACCCGATGATCGCGATCCTTGCCGACGACTTCTCCGGGGCAGCCGAGTTGGCGGGCATCGCGGCGGTCCGTGGATGGTCGGCGGAAGTGCAGACTCGTTTCGATCCCGCTTCCGACGCGGAGGTCATCGCCCTCGATACCGACACCCGATTGCGACAGGAGGCCGAAGCGGCGCGTATCGCCGACGAGGCGGCCCGCGCGATCGCCGCGGCCGAGCCCGAGTGGATCTACAAGAAAACCGATTCCGTGCTTCGCGGTCACGTCCGCGCCGAGATCGAGGCGGTGCTGGCCGCGACCGGGCGGAAGGATTGCTTGCTGGTTCCCGCGAACCCTTCCAAGGGGCGGATCATCGAGAATGGTCGCTATTTTCTCGACGGCGTTCCCCTGGAAAAGTCCGTCTTCGCCGACGATCCCGATTTCCCGGCGCGCAGCTCGGACGTGCGGGTCCTGCTGGGTGAGTCGCCGCACATCCGCATGCCGGACATTCGGACGTTTGCCGACCTGCCTTCGGAACTGTCCTCGCAAACGCTTCCCGCGGGCGCCGCGGATTTTTTCACCCGCCTGCTCGGCGATCGGCCCTGCCTGACCACGAGGGAGACGCCCCCGCGCACCCTGCTGGTCTGCGGCAGTCTGGCTGCCTGGGATTCCGATCGTGCCGACGGCATGCGGGCACGCGGGTTCCTGGTGAGAACGATGGATGACCTCTCCGATGGAGATCCCTGGGGCGGAACGGATCGACTCCTGCTCGCCATCGGCCGCCCGGAAAAGGCGGAACCGCGCGAACTGACAGCCCGCCTCGTGGAAATCGCCGCCCGGCTGGCCGGTGACGACCACGATCTCCGGATCGCGCTCGAGGGAGGCGCCACCGCGATCGCTTTTCTCCGGAGGATGGGGTGGAACCGGTTCCGGGTGGTTCCCGAGAATCACGTCGGGGTCGGCAGCCTGCGACCTCCCGGAGGCCCGCTCCTGAGCGTGAAGCCGGGGAGCTATCCCTGGCCGGAAACCTTGTTTCCCCTCGTCGATTGATCCCGTCGGATTCGGTCTCTTCAGCCGAGTCTCTGGCCGATCGAGGTTCGTTGACGGAAAAGCGGCGGGGAGGCTGGCTTGAACACGCCCGGATTTGGGACGAGACGGCGGGCGAAGTGCGTATAGATTGAATCAACGGCGAAGACATCGCCCGGTACTCTTTCCCGCCATGAAACGTTCTTCTTCCTCCTCCTCGGTCACCCGGCGCCGTTTCTTCCTGAAGTCGGCGGGCGCCACCCTGGCCCTGCCGACGCTCGATTCGCTGATGCCCGGCGTGCTCGGTTCCGGGCTCGCCATCGGTGCCACGGAAACCAAGGCCGGCGCGCCCACGCGGCTGGTGGCGATCGGAAACCTGCTCGGTTTCTACCAGCCCGAGTTCTTCCCGGCGAAACCCGGGCGCGACTACGAGATGCCGCGCCTGCTGAAGCCGCTGGAGCCGCATCGACAGGATTTCACCCTCTACTCGGGGCTCGACCACGGCGTCAAGGGCGGTCACTTCGCGGTGCATTCCTTCCTCACCGGGGTGCTCTCGATGGATGCCAAGGGCATGCCCGACGGCAACATCAGCCTCGATCAGCGGGCCGCGGAAACGGTGGGTGGAGCGACGCGTTTTCCCTCGCTGACGATCGGTTCGGAGGACGGCATTCATGGCGGCTGCCAGATGTGCTGGACCCGCAGCGGAACGCGGGTGCCGCCGATTCCCGGTGCCAACGAGCTGTTCCGGAAACTCTTCGTCAACGAGTCCTCGGCCAACAAGGCCAAGGCGAAGGACCGCTTCGCCCTCAAGGGATCGATTCTCGACGCGGTCAACGGCGACGCCAAGGCGCTCGAACGCCGGCTCGACCAGCCGGACCGGGAGAAGCTCGACGAGTACTTCACCTCGGTTCGCCATGTGGAGAAACAGCTCGAGCTGCAGAAGCAGTGGGCCGACGTGCCCAAGCCGAAACCGCCCTTCGCCGAGCCGAAGAACACCAACATGGTCGACGACCTGCCGCTGCTCTACGACCTGATGATCCTCGCCCTGCAGACCGACTCGACCCGCATCGCGACCCTGGAGATCGGCGGTGATTTCGAGTCTCGCTACTTCGACATCAAGGAGGGCTACCACTCGCTTTCCCACCACGGAAAGCTGGAGGAGAAGATCAGGAACCTCCTCGTGCTCGAGGAATACCAGATGGTGCAGTTCGCCCGTTTCCTGGAGAAGCTGAAATCGATCCCGGAAGGGAACGGCACCCTGCTCGATCACTCGATGGTGCTCTTCGGCAGCGGGATGGCCAATGCCAACGCCCACACCAACAAGAACCTGCCGGTCATTCTCGCGGGTGGCGGTTTCGACCACGGCGAATACAAGGCGCTCCCGACCGAGGGCATCGACCGCAAGCCGCTGTGCAATCTCTACGTGAACCTGCTGCAGAAGTTCGGGGTGGAGACCGATCGTTTCGGCATCAGCACCGGCACGCTGATCTGAGCCACCGCGGGAGCGCGGGTGCACAAAGGTATGAAGCATTCGATGTTCACAAAGATGCCGTGCGTCGTTCTCCGATCGTTCGGGGCGGGCGAGACGCCCGCACTCCCAGTGTTGACGCTGGCGATCGCCGGGCTGTCGATGGCTGCCGTAGCCGCCGAGGAAAAGTCGGCGGCCGTTGATCCCTCCGCTTTCCTCCAAACCTACTGCGTCGAATGCCACGGGGCGGACAAGCAGAAGGGCGACCGGCGTTACGACCAGCTGGCCTTTCCGCTGGCGGATGAACTCGGGGTGATCGAGGTGCAGGACGCCATCGACCAGCTCAATCTCGGCGACATGCCGCCGAAGAAGGCGAAGAAACATCCGGATTCCGCGGAACTGACGGCCGCCATCGCCGCCTTGACGAAGCAGGTGGAAACCGCGCGCGAGACGCTGGCCGCGGCCGGCGGGCAGACGATCCTGCGCCGACTCAATCGCCGCGAATACCTCAATACGGTCGGCGACCTCTTCGCCATGCCGATGGAGACCTTCGATCCCACGACGAAGTTCCCCCGCGACCAGGTCGTCGAGCACATGGACAACATCGGCGATACCCTGGTGACTTCCGGTTACCTGCTCGACCAGTATTTGGAAGCGGCCGACCAGGTGGTGGAACGGGCTCTCGGGATGACGAAGCAGCCCGAGGAACAGGAATGGCATTTCCAGGGAAACTTCGACCAGGGGCAGGAGCTGCGTTACTCCCACGGCAAGGTCTACGACTTCCGCTACCTCTGCGTCTACGAGGTGCCCAACACGGTGAATCACGAGGGCGGTTACGCGGCCATCAAGGAATTCGAGGACGGCGTTCCCGCCGACGGGATCTACGAGATCAAGGTCCTGGCGCACTCGATGCATCGCGACACGCCCTACGATCCCAAGATCTTCCGGATGGATTTCCGGGAGCCCTTCCGCCTCGGCATCGTGCCCGGCGACAAGCGCGCGGGAACCATGCATCATCCGCAGCCGATCGAGCCGCAGCTCGCCGAGGTGACAATGAAGGACGGCGAGCCGGAGTGGTACACCATGAGCGTCTGGTTGGAGAAGGGACAGTCGCCCCGCTTCATTTTCCCGAACGGGATGCAGAACTGTCGCCAGGCCTTCAGCCGGATCGCCAGCCAGTACAAGGATCAGTGGCCCAAGGACGATCCCTACAAGGGCGGCATCGTCGAGGCGCGCCGCATCGTGCTCCAGCATGGCAAGATGCCTCACATCCGCATCCACGAGGTGAAGGTGCGGGGGCCGCTCTACGAGCAGTGGCCGCCGGCGCACCAGGAACTGGTGTTCGGGAAGGAAGGTTTCCGCGAGGACCGAATCCGCGACATCCTGCGAAATTTCGCCGACCGCGCCTACCGGCGTCCCGTCACCGACGAGGAGATCGATCGCCTCATGGACGTGGTGGAGACGCGCCGGGCGGAGGGCCATTCTCCCCGCCAGGCCGCCAAGGACGCGCTCAAGGCGGCGCTCTGCTCGCCGGCCTTTCTCTACCTCTCCGAGCCGGGGCACATCGAAGGGGACGAGACGCGTCTCGGAGCCCACGACCTGGCCTCGCGGTTGTCCTATTTCCTCTGGTCGACCATGCCCGACACCGAATTGCGCGGGCTCGCCGACAGCGGGAAGCTGCTTGAACCCGGGGTGCTGGCGGCGCAGCTCGACCGAATGCTGAAGAGTCCGCGCTCCGAGGCTTTCGTGACCGGCTTCCTCGATTCCTGGCTCAACCTGCGCTCGCTCGGCGACATGCCTCCGGACCGCGACACCTTCGCCGTCTACTACGCCAAGGACCTGCAGAATGCGATGAAGCGGGAGACGCAGCTGTTCCTGCGACATCTCATCGAGGACGACGGACCGGTCACCGATTTCCTGGATGCCGACTACACCTTCGCGAACAAGCCGCTGGCCGAACACTACCGGCTGCCGGTCGACGGGTTCGCTCCGGAGAAAGCCCACGAGTTTCGCCGGGTCAGCCTGGAGAAGGAGCCCCGCCGTGGCGGCCTCCTCGGCATGGGCAGCGTGCTCACGGTCAGTGCCAACGGCATCGAGACCTCCCCGGTGATCCGCGGGGTCTGGCTGTTGGAAAACATTCTCGGCACCCCGCCGCCGCAGCCGCCCGACAATGTTCCCCCCATCGATCCGGACGTGCGGGGAACCACCTCGATCCGGGATCGGCTCACCAAGCACCGGGAGTCGGCGACCTGTTACGATTGCCACATGAAGATCGATCCTCCCGGCTTCGCTCTCGAGAACTTCGACCCCATCGGTGGTTGGCGGACCCATTATCCGGCCGGCAGGAAGCAGGGGCCGAAGATCGATGCCTCGGGCGAACTGGCGAGCGGCGAGGCATTCACCGACGTGACCGATTTCAAGAAGCTGATGATGGACAAGCGCGACCTGTTCACCCGCATGCTCACCGAACGATTGCTGACCTACGCCGTCGGTCGTCGCGTCGAGGCGCTCGACCGTCCCGAGATCGACCGGATCGTGAAGGTGGTCGGGGAACACGACTACGGCATGCGCACCCTGCTCGACGAGGTGGTGTCGAGCCCGATTTTTCTCTCGCCCTGAACCAAGGGGAACGAACCGACCATGTGCCTGGCCATTCCCGGAAAGGTAATCGAGACCCAGCCGGACGAACACGGGGTTCACATGGCGCGGGTCAGTTTCGGTGGCCTGGTGAAGCGGATCTGCCTGGAATTCACGCCGGAGGCGAAGGAGGGGGACTACGTCCTCGTCCATGTCGGTTTCGCGCTCAACGTCATCGATGAAGCGGAGGCGGAGCGCACCTACGAGGCCCTGCGGGAACTGGGGCAACTCGACGAGTTGAGCGATTCCACCGCGGAATCCTGAGGGGCGGACCGATGCACGAACTGTCGATCGCCAAGAGTATCGTCGAAACGCTGACTCGGGAGCTGGCCGCCGAACCGGGCCGCGTGCTGGTCGTTCGGTTGGATGTCGGGCGGTTGTCCGGGGTGGTGCCGGAGGCATTGCGCTTCGCGTGGGACGTGGCCTGCGGAAGATCCCGGCTGGAGGGGGCGGGGCTGGAGATTCGCGAGATCCCGGTGACGGTTCATTGCGAGCGCTGCGAGGCGGACCGGGAGTTGCCGGGCATCGATCGCCTGCGCTGCCCGGTCTGCAACGAGCCGACCCCGATCATCGTGGCGGGGCGGGAATTGCAGATCCGCGACGTGGAGATGTCGGTCGGCAAGCCGAACCCGTAGGCCAGCGACTCCCGTCGCGGCTCGACGAACCCGTGCTGATGCTGCCGCGACCGTAGTCGCAAGCCTACCTGGCGCCTCGGCATCTCATATCAGACAGCCACCGCCTGCTTGGCGGCGATGCCTTCCTCGAGGTAGGCGATCCAGTCGTCGAGACCTTCGCCGGTCTTGGCGGAGACCTCGAGGATGCGGGCGGCAGGGGCGACATCTGCGATGGCGGAGCGGGCGGCGTCACGGTCGAATTCGACGGCGTCGGCCAGATCCATCTTGGTGAGAATCACGGCGTGGGCGCCGGTGAAGATGGGCGGATACTTCTTCGGTTTGTCCTCGCCCTCGGTCACCGACATCAGGACGATGCGCCGGTCCTCGCCGAGGTCGAAGGCGGCGGGACAGACGAGGTTCCCGACATTCTCGATGAAGAGCAGGTCGATCTCGCGCAGGCCGCCGAGGTCCTCGACGCCGTGGAGCACCATGTGCGCGTCGAGATGACAGACGTTGCCGGTCGAAACCTGGACGGCGGGAATGCCGGCCTCGCGGAGGCGGCGGGCGTCGTTGTCGGTGGCGCAGTCACCCACGATGGCCTTGCAGCGAAAGCGGTCGCCGACCCGGGCGGCGGTGGCCTCGAGAAGACGGGTCTTCCCGGAGCCGGGAGAGGAAACCAGGTTGAGCGCGGTCACGCCCGTGCCGAGGAAAAGACCGCGGGCCCGCTCGGCGAGGCGGGCGTTCTTGTCGAGGATGGCGTGGCTCAGCTCGATGACGCGGTTCTCCTCCTCACCGTGGTGATGGTGGTGGGTGTGACCGCCTCCGTGATCGTGCTCGTGGTGATGGGAATGTTCGTGACCATGACCGTGGCCATGCTCATGATCGTGGGAATGGGTATGTCCCGCTTGAGCCGGGGTTTCGTTGGGAGTGGAGCAGCCGCAGTATCCGCACATGAGTTTGAAGGGGTTTGGGGTTCGGGTGGATGGGAAATTCCTAGGAGTTCGCGGGTGTTCGGTCAAGATGCGTGGCGGAAACGTCACCGGCGGAGTCGCCGTCCGTTCCTGTTTCGGAAAGGATTCGCCGGACCGTCTCGGACACCGCCTCCCTGACGGCAGCGCTCATCAGAGCGCCGGTCTCGAAGCTTTCCGCCTGGATGCCGAAGACGATGACCTCGGCGGGAAGTCGGTCGAGCGATCGCGCCAGTTCGATGGCCTCGCCGAGTCCGAGAGCGTGGGTGGAGGCGCCGCCCCCGCAGGAGACGGCGGGCAGGGATTCCGAGCTCACGTCGAAGCGCAGGATGGCGCCCGGTTCGCGGCCGGCATCGACGGCGTCCACGAGGATGACGCGGGCGCCGCCGCGGAACTGCTCGAGCAACGCGGCGGGTTCTCCGTCCGACTCGGCGATCGCGATTTCCCCCGACTCGCGGGCGGCCAGTTTCCGGGCCACCGCGAGGCCGGCGGCGTCGTCGGCGCGGAAGGCGTTGCCGATGCCGATGACGAGCCACGGTTTCGTGTTCACGCCCCGACCTCCTTCCGCTCGAGCTTGAGAAAGTGGGTGGCGCAGGAGATGCAGGGATCGTAGTTGCGGATGGCCTGCTCGCATTGCCACTGGAGATCGTCGTCGTCGAGGTGGAGAAATTGCGGGACGAAGCTCCGGAGGTCATCCTCGATGGTGAGCTGGTTCTGCGAGGTGGGCGGCACGATCTTGGCGCTGGCGATGAGGCCGTCCGCGTCGATCTCGTAGCGGTGATAAAGACTGCCACGCGGCGCCTCGGTGAGGCCGCAGCCGCGTCCGCCCGAGGGATCGACCTCGATGGCGGGGCGGTCGGGGCGTTCGTAGTTCTCGACGATGCGCAGCGCCTCCTCGGCGGCGTAGAGCATCTCGATGGCGCGGACGATGATGCCCTGGAAGGGATTGCGGCAGGGGACTTCGAGGCCGCATTCCCGGGCCACGGTGCGGGCCCGTTCGGTGAGGCGATCGAAGTTCAGGGCGAAGCGCGCCAGCGGTCCCACGAAGTAGTGATCCTTTCCGCGGAGCACGGAGTGGAGGGCGTTGGTGTAGGGTTCGTGACGCTCCTCGAAGTGCTCCTCGTAGTCGGCGATGGCGATGTCGAGCCCGCGGCTGGAAACGAGACGGCCCTCGTTCATGGCATACTCGTCGGGGTGCGAGAGGCAGACGAACTCGTAGTCCCGCTCGAAGTCGGGAAAGTCCAGTTCCGCAGCCCAGCGGGCCGTTTTTTCCGCGGCGTCGGCGGCCCATTTCAGGTTCTCGGCGAGTTGCGCGAAGTCGCGCTTCCGGGGCGCCTTGTAGAACCCGCCGACCTTGACGTTGACCGGGTGAATCTCCCGTCCACCGAGCACGTTGCCGATGTCGTTGCCGATCTTCTTGAGCCGGAGACCCATCTCGACGAGGTCCCGGTGATCCCTCGCCATGGCGATGCCGCTCTCGTAGCCGAGGAAATCGGGCGCGTGGAGCATGAAGACGTGGAGCCCGTGGCTCTCCAGCCACTCGCCGCAGTAGAGAAGACGCCTCAGCTCCCGAAGTGCTCCAGTCACGCGCACGCCGGCGGCGTCCTCCATCGCGTGGCAGGCGCTCATCTGGTAGGCGACCGGGCAGATGCCGCAGATGCGGGCGGTGATGTCGGGCGCCTCGGCAAAACCGCGCTTGCGCAGGAAGGCCTCGAAAAAACGCGGCGGCTCGAAGATCTTGAGCTTCACGTCCTCGACCTCGCCGTTCCGGGTGAAGACATGCATGGCGCCCTCGCCCTCGACCCGGGCGAGGTAGTCGACGCTGATCCGGCGGGTGTTCTCCGGGGCTGGGGAAGGTTCGTCACTCATCTGGTTCGTGGCGTTCGCTTTCCTGGCGGAAGGCCTCGGCGTAGCCGTTGTAGCTGCGGAAGGCGCGCTTGATATCGTCGGACGACGCGCCGAGGGCGGCCCACTGCTTCGCCAGCGAGGTGGTGTTGGGTGTCTCCATGGGCCCGAAGCAGCCATAGCAGCCGCGGTCGTAGGCGGGGCAGATGGCGTTGCAGCCGGCGTGGGTGACCGGTCCGAGGCAGGGCGTGCCGTGGGCGGTCATGACGCAGACGTTGCCGCGCAGCTTGCACTCGACGCATACGCTGTGGCTGGCGACGTTCGGCTTTCTCCGGTGGAGGAAGGCGAGGATGACCTCGACCAGTTGCCGCTTGTTGATCGGACAGCCGCGCAGCTCGAAATCGACGGGAACGTGTTGGGCGATGGGGGTGGAGGTCTCCAGGGTGTCGAGGTAGTCCGGCGAGGCGTAGACCACCGAGGCCATTTCCCGCACTTCGGCGTCGCGAAAATTCCGCAGAGCCTGGATGCCGCCCGCGGTGGCGCAGGCGCCGATGGTGACGAGATAACGCGATTCCTCGCGCACCTGTCGAATCCGCTCGGCGTCGTGGGCGGTGGTCACGGAACCCTCCACCAGCGAGAGGTCGTAGGGGCCGGGCTCGAAGCGCCGGGTGGCCTCGGGGAAATTGACGATGTCGATGGCGTCGCTGACGGCGAGCAGTTCGTCCTCGCAGTCGAGCAGGCTGAGCTGGCAGCCGTCGCAGGAAGCGAATTTCCAGACCGCGAGTCGTTTCTTTTCGGGGGGGCTCATCGTTGGGAAAGTTTCTCTTTCAGCATTCGCGTTGCTCGAACCAGAAGCGAATGCGGTCGAAGGAATAGACCGGACCGTCCTTGCAGATGAATTCGGAGCCGAGTTGGCAATGGCCGCAGAAAGCCACGGCGCACTTCATGTTGCGTTCCATGGTGACGAGAAGACGCTCGTCGGGCACGCCGCGCTTGCGGAATTCCGCCACGGTGTAGCGCATCATGATCTCGGGACCGCAGACCAGGGCGACGGCGTTTTCCGGGGAGAAGCCGGCCTTCGGAATCAGTCGGGTCACGACCCCGACATTGCGGGTCCAGGCGTCCGTGGCGCGATCGACGGTGACCCGCACCTCGACGCCGTCGAGTCGTCCCCAGGCGTCCAGTTCGTCGGCGTAGAGGACCTCGTCCGGATTGCGGGCTCCGGCGAGAATGACGATGCGGCCGTAGTGGTCGCGGTGATTCAGCGCATGGTAGATCGCGGGCCGCAGCGGGGCCAGGCCGATGCCGCCGGCCACGAAGACGAGGTCGCGCCCGCGAATTTCCTCCATCGGCCAGGCCGTGCCGAAGGGACCGCGCACGCCCACGGTGTCGCCCTCGCGCAGGCGGGCGAGGGCGCTGGTGACGATGCCGACCCGTCGAATGGTGTGGACGAGCCGGCCATCGGGGCGCTCGGCGTCGCCGGAGTGGGAGATGGCGCTTTCCCCGGTGCCGAAGGCGTAGAGCATGTTGAACTGGCCGGGCCGGAAACGCATGGGTGTGGTGCCCGGCTGGGGCTCCAGGAAAAAGGTGAAGACGCCGGCTGTCTCCTCCCGGCGCGCCGCGATGCGCCATGGCTCCGGCATCAGCGGGGCCGCCGGCGGAGCGGGGTCGGGAAAGCCGAGCGCGTTGCGGGAATCAGTCATCGTGGGAGAGGCCGGGCGCTTCTTTCTTCGCCCCGTAGAGATCGAGCAGTTGCAGCCGGGTGCCGGCGAGGCGGTCGGCCATGACGCGGGAGAAGCGCTTCATCATCTCGTAGCCGAGCCGGGGATCGTCGTCGCATTTTCCCCGGAGGCACTGGCCGTTCAACTCCAGGGCGCGGACCTGGGTGATGGCGGTGACATCGAACTGCCACTGGTTGGGCGGCATGAGCCAGGAGTAGCCGACGACTTCACCGGCATCGAGGGTCTGGATCTTGATGCGGCCGCCGTGGGGAGCCGGGATATCGAGGGAGACGCGGCCCTCCCGGATGAGGAAGAACTGGTCGGCGGGATCGCCCTCGCGGGCGAGTCGGTCGCCGGGATGAAAGCGAACGTTTTTCGCGCAGCCGGTGATGAGCGCGATATCGGGATCGGGCAGGCCCTCGAAGAACGGGTGAGTCCGGAGGATGGGTTCGAGCGTGGTCATGGGCTTGGCGGAGGGGGATGTTGGACCCCGCCGTCGGAGGAGCGGATGGCGGCGGTTTCCTCGGTGAGATCGATGCCCACCGGGCACCAGGAAATGCAGCGCCCGCAGCCGACGCAACCGGAGCTGCCGAACTGGTCGTGCCAGGTGGCGAGCTTGTGGGTCATCCACTGGCGATAGCGCGAACGGGTCGACTGGCGGACACCGCCGCCGGGCATCCAGGTGAAGTCGAGAGTGAAGCAGGAATCCCAGCGTCGCCAGCGCTCGGTGTGATCGCCGGTCAGGTCGGTGACGTCCTC